>CAMWJV010000120.1 GCA_947174665.1 uncultured Lachnospiraceae bacterium | reverse complement strand
CAAGCCATTTTCTTATACTTTCGCCAAATCGTTCAAAATTCCTATGGCATCAATTATTTATCGCCGCCTGCGCAGCTGCCAGTCTTGCGATAGGCACACGGAAAGGAGAACAGGAAACGTAGTCCAGTCCGATCTTGTGGCAGAACTCTACGGAAGAAGGATCTCCGCCGTGCTCACCACAGATACCAATGTGCAGCTTGGGATTTACAGGCTTGCCCAGCTTGATGGACATCTCCATCAGCTTGCCGACGCCGGTCTGATCCAGCTTTGCAAACGGATCGTTCTCAAAAATCTTGGTGTCATAGTAAGCGTTCAGGAACTTACCCGCATCATCACGTGAGAAGCCGAAGGTCATCTGGGTCAGATCGTTTGTGCCGAAGCAGAAGAAGTCAGCCTCCTTCGCAATCTCGTCAGCGGTAAGAGCCGCACGGGGAATCTCGATCATGGTACCCACTTCGTACTCCATAGCCACACCTGCCGCAGCGATCTCAGCGTCAGCAATCTCAACAACAACCTTCTTAACAACCTTAAGCTCCTTGACCTCACAGATCAGAGGAATCATAATCTCCGGCTTGATCGCCCAGTCGGGATGAGCCTTCTTAACATTGATTGCCGCACGGATGACAGCCTTTGTCTGCATCTTTGCAATTTCAGGATAAGTCACGGCAAGACGGCAGCCTCTGTGTCCCATCATGGGGTTGAACTCATGCAGGGAAGCAATGATGGTCTTGATGTCCTCAACGGATTTGCCCTGTGCCTTAGCCAGCTTCTCGATGTCAGCTTCCTCGGTAGGAACGAACTCATGAAGAGGGGGATCCAGGAAACGAATGGTAACAGGGCATCCCTCAAGAGCCTCATACAGTTTTTCAAAGTCACTCTGCTGATAAGGCAGAATCTTCTCCAGCGCTGCTTCTCTCTCCTCAACAGTGTCGGAGCAGATCATCTCACGGAATGCTGCAATCCTGCTCTCCTCAAAGAACATATGCTCGGTACGGCAGAGTCCGATACCCTCGGCACCCAGCTCGCGAGCCTTCTTTGCATCCTCGGGAGTATCTGCGTTGGTGCGTACCTTCAGCTTGCGGTACTTGTCAGCCCATGCCATAACACGGCCGAACTCGCCTGCGATGGTTGCGTCAACAGTCTTAATCTGTCCTGCGTAAATATTACCGGTGGTGCCGTCGATGGAGATGTAATCTCCCTCATGGAACTCCTGTCCGGCAAGTGTAAACTTCTTGTTAGCCTCGTCCATAGCAATATCGCCACAGCCGGATACACAGCAGGTACCCATGCCGCGCGCCACAACTGCTGCTTGGGAAGTCATACCGCCGCGAACGGTGAGGATACCCTGAGATACCTTCATGCCGGTGATGTCCTCGGGAGAAGTCTCCAGACGAACCAGTACAACCTTCTCGCCCTTTGCAGCCCAAACCTCTGCGTCCTCTGCGGTGAACACAGCTTTACCGCATGCTGCTCCGGGAGATGCGCCAAGGCCTTTGCCCAGAGGAGTAGCTGCCTTCAGTGCAGCAGCATCAAACTGGGGATGCAGCAGAGTGTCCAGGTTACGGGGATCAATCATGGAAACTGCCTCAGCTTCTGTCTTGTGGCCCTCATCCACCAGGTCACAGGCAATCTTCAGAGCCGCCTGTGCGGTTCTCTTTCCGTTACGGCACTGCAGCATATACAGCTTCTTATTCTCAACGGTAAACTCCATATCCTGCATATCATGATAGTGATTCTCAAGAATCTCACATACCTTGATGAACTCAGCGTATGCTTCAGGGAACTCCTGCTCCATCTGAGCGATAGGCATAGGTGTGCGGACACCTGCCACAACGTCCTCGCCCTGTGCATTCTTCAGGAACTCACCCATCAGCTTCTTCTCGCCGGTAGCAGGGTCACGTGTAAATGCAACGCCTGTTCCGGACTGGTCATTCAGATTACCGAATACCATGGGCATTACGTTTACTGCAGTACCCCAGGAATAAGGAATGTCATTGTCACGCCGATATACGTTAGCACGAGGGTTGTCCCAGGAGCGGAACACAGCCTCGATAGCCAGCTTCAACTGCTCTACGGGGTCGGAAGGGAAATCCTTGCCCAGCTGCTTCTTATACTCTGCCTTGAACTGCTCTGCAAGAGTCTTTAAATCAGCGGCGGTCAGCTCAACATCATACTGAACACCCTTCTCCTCTTTCATCTTGTCGATAAGCTGCTCAAAATACTTCTTGCCGACTTCCATAACAACGTCGGAGAACATCTGGATAAAACGTCTGTAGGAGTCGTATACAAAACGCTCAAATGCAGGGTCAGGATTACCTGCGATCATTGCAGCAACCACTTCGTCATTCAGACCAAGGTTCAGAATGGTATCCATCATACCCGGCATGGAAGCACGCGCACCGGAACGTACAGACACAAGCAGAGGATTCTTCAGATCTCCGAACTTCTTGCCGTTGATCTTTTCCATTTCCGCTACATATTCCATGGTCTGGCCCATGATTTCGTCATTAATTTTGCGGCCATCCTCATAGTACTGGGTACAAGCCTCCGTGGTAATGGTAAAGCCCTGAGGAACAGGCAGGCCGATACCGGTCATCTCAGCCAGGTTTGCTCCCTTGCCGCCGAGAAGGTTACGCATGCTCATGTCACCCTCACTGAATAGATACACCCATTTTTTCATTCTCGTGTTTCTCCCTTTCAAAATTAGATTTTTAAACAGTCAAAACAGTTCGACTGCTTGTACAAATAGTCGAACCATTGCTCCGTACCAACCTATTGTAACAATTTACCAAAAGAATATCAAGCCGAATTTGTCAAATTTTTGACGTACTGGTCTTTTTTGTGCAAAAACGCGAAATGTAAGCCTTTACACAGGCAGGAAACTGTCAAAAATAAAAATGTCAAAATTCTTTTTTGCCGCCTCCAGCTCCTCCCTGCTCTTGATCGTCCAGGCAGCTGCGGTATTGCGGTACAGCCCTCTGCATATCCTGCGGGAAAGGACTTTTGGGTGCTTCTTATTGTATGCCACAAAATCCGGCTTTGTCAGAAAGTTAAACAAAAGGTTCTGCAGCAGGAAATAGAGAACACCGGTATACTCCTTTTCCTTCAGAAAGGCTTCCGACAGCTGGCCTCTCACTACTTTTCTTCTGTTTCTGCGATACCAGAATACTCCGAGGGGATTAAAGGACTCAATGCAGTACACTCCCTTATAGTCCGCCAGCAGCCTGTCCCCCGCGGAACAGATAGCCGTGTCAAAACGTTCTATCTTCAGTTCCACGATCAGCGGCACCTTCCCGTCCACCAGCTTCAGCACATCCTCAAATTTCGGGATGGTCTGATCCGAACCGCAGAGTCTGAACTGCTGCAGTTCCTCATAAGTATAATCACATACCTTTCCCTCCGCCCCGCAGATTCGTTTCAGGGTGTAGTCATGAAACACCACCGGCACCTGATCCTTTGTCATCTGAATATCCATCTCTATGCCAAAGCCGGCCTCCACCGCTCCGGCAAAAGCACGCAGAGAATTTTCCGGTGCATCTGTCCTATTGTCATGGAGCCCTCTGTGGGCATATAGCCACCCCTTAAGGGGCGTCATGTCCGGCTTTCCGAACACCCTTGGCATGATCATCAACAGATACAGTATAACAAGCGTCAAAATGCAGATCAGAATAATACCTAACACGTTCATCTTAAAGAATTTCCTCTCAGTCGTCTACATCAAAGTTCTCCAGCACGCTGGCCTTTTTCTGCGGTTTCACATCCCCGTGGCGCACCTGGGTCATAGTGCAGAAGGACAGGATTGCAAATACAAATGCGTAAGGGAACAGAGTCCTGTATGACACATTCTCAAGCAGGTATCCGGACAGGATGGGGGTAACCACCTGCGCCGCCATGGAAAAGGTGTAATAGGTTCCCGTGTATTTTCCGATATCCCCGCCCTGGCTCATGGCCACGATCATGGGATAGGAGTTCACATTGATAGCTGCCCAGCCCACGCCGATCAGAGCAAAGGCAATATTGATCAGCGGGTGATACTGGTTTACGAAAATCGCTGCGCCATAGCACGCCGCCATCATCAGCACACCGCCCATGATGGTCTTCTTCCGCCCGATTCTGGCAGAGATATTGCCGATAGGAATATAGCTTATGATCGCAGCAATTGTGGCGACCATCAGACAGTCCGCAAAGCCTCCGCCATCCATCTTCCACACCTCTTGGGTATATCTGGAAAACGCGGTAGTTACCGCATTGTACGCCATGAACCAGAATGCAATAGACAACAGCATAAAAGCCATGCTGCGCACAACCTCCGGCGGCAGCTTCTTTTTAACAGCCTTCGCCGTGACCTCCTGCGATTTTTCTGCATTCTCCGGGGCATTCACCGTCTCTGCTGTCTCTGTCGCCTCCGAAGCATTCACTGTCTCCGCCGCTTCCGCCTCCTCCAGGACCTTCAGTTCTGCCCTGAGCCTGTTTTCCCGAATGGTGATGACCAGGACTCCCACTGCGATCGCCATCAGCGCCGCAATGCTGACAAATAGCGGCATATAGTCAGGCCTGTCCCCCTCGCCCACAAGCAGCTTTATCATGATGCGCGCATAAACGCCGCCTACGGCGCCCATAAGGTTTATTACCGCATTGGCTCTGCTGCGCAGACGGTTCGGTGTCAGATCCGGCATCAGCGCCACCGCCGGAGAACGATACAGGCCCATGGAAAGCAGGGTGGCAAACAGCGCTGCCACAAACAGCACAAGACTCTGCTTCCTGTCCGCAAAGGGCAGAAGCATCATAAAAATAACCGCAAGAACCGTTCCGGTCACTATGAACGGTGTCCGCTTTCCCAGCTTCGTATCCACCTTATCGGACAGCGCTCCGAATACCGGCAGAAGGAACAGGGCCAGCACATTGTCCATAGCCATGAGTATACCCGTCACCGTCTCGCCCAGTCCGAAGGTATTCTTCATTATCAGGGGAATGATGTTGTCATACATCTGCCAGAATGCACTGATACTCAGAAACGCAAGTCCAATAAAAAAAGTTCGTTTGTAGTTAAGCTTCATAGATTTAATCCGCCTTTCCTTTGCGCCCATTATATCATTGGCATACCTGAAACTCAAGCCTGATTTTAGTTGAAAAAATCCTGCATTCATGTATAATAGGGAATGTGTGCTGCAAAAGGGTATCAATTAAGTAGTATCAATTAAGTATAGGAAACGAGGTTTTAAAATGATTAGTGCGAACAATGTAACTTACAGAGTGGGCAAAAAGGCTCTCTTTGAGGATGTGAATATCAAGTTCACCGAGGGTAACTGCTATGGACTGATCGGTGCTAACGGCGCCGGAAAGTCAACCTTTTTAAAGATTCTCTCCGGCAGCCTGGAGACTACAAAAGGCGATATTGTCGTCACTCCCGGACAGCGTCTCTCCGTGCTGGAGCAGGACCATTTCAAATATGACGACTGTGTTGTCATGGATACGGTCATTATGGGAAATGAACGCCTGTATCAGATCATAAAGGAGAAGGACGCCATTTATGCAAAGGAGGATTTCTCCGACGAGGACGGCATCCGCGCCAGCGAGCTGGAGGCGGAGTTTGCTGAAATGGACGGCTGGGAGGCGGAAAGCAACGCCGCCATGCTGCTCAATGGCTTAGGAATAGGTCCTGAGTACCATTATTCCCAAATGAGCGAGCTGGATGGCAGTCTGAAGGTGAAGGTGCTGCTCGCAAAGGCTTTGTTCGGCAATCCGGACATCCTGCTTCTGGATGAGCCCACTAACCATCTGGATCTGGATGCCATCGCATGGCTGGAGGATTTCCTGATCGACTTTGAAAACACGGTCATCGTGGTCTCCCATGACCGCTACTTTTTAAACAAAGTATGTACCCACACCGCCGATATAGACTACGGTAAGATCCAGCTGTACGCAGGCAACTATGACTTCTGGTACGAGTCCAGCCAGCTGCTTGTCAGACAGATGAAAGAAGCCAACAAAAAGAAGGAAGAAAAGATCAAGGAACTGCAGGAATTCATCTCCCGCTTTTCCGCCAACGCCTCCAAATCCAAGCAGGCGACCTCCCGCAAGCGGGCCCTGGAAAAGATTGAACTGGATGAGATCAAACCCTCCAGCAGAAAGTACCCTTACATTGACTTCCGGCCTGACCGCGAAATCGGAAACGAGGTACTCACCGTTGAGCATCTTTCCAAGACAGTAAACGGAGAAAAAGTGCTGGATGATGTCTCCTTTGTCATGGGGCATGAGGACAAGATTGCGTTTGTTGGCGGCCAGGAGCTTGCAAAGACCACACTCTTCCAGATTCTGATGGGCGAAATCGAGCCGGACGAGGGCAGTTATAAGTGGGGCGTTACCACATCCCAGGCTTACTTCCCCAAGGACAACACCCAGGAGTTCGACAATGACCTGACAATCACCGACTGGCTCACAGGCTACTCTCCCGTGAAGGATGTCACTTATGTGAGGGGCTTTCTGGGCAGAATGCTGTTTGCCGGCGAGGACGGTGTCAAAAAGGTGAAGGTGCTCTCCGGCGGCGAAAAGGTGCGCTGTCTGCTCTCCAAGATGATGATCAGCGGTGCAAACTGTCTGATTTTTGACGAGCCCACCAACCATCTGGATATGGAATCCATCACCGCACTGAACAACGGACTGATCAAATTTCCCGGTGTTGCGCTGTTCTCCTGCCATGACCATCAGTTTGTGCAGACCACGGCAAACCGTATTATTGAGATTCTGCCAAACGGCCAGATCATAGACAAGATCACCACCTATGACGAGTATCTGGAGAGCGACGAGATGGCGAGAAAGAGAACCGTATTCACCGCCCAGAAGGAAGAGGACGAGGACTGACGGAAACAATCACAAAGTGAAGAAAGGCGCGGATTCTCATATGCTTCGAGTAGATCTGCATGTACATTCCAACCGCTCCGACGGGACCTATTCGCCAAAGGAGCTTGTTGACTATGCAATTGAAAAGGGTCTTGCCGCATTTGCCCTGACGGATCACGACACGGTGGACGGACTGGACGAAGCTATTTCCTATGCCGAAAAGCTACGCCGGGAGCAAAGCTCTGCGGAACAGTCCCCTCAGGTTCCCGAGGTTATTCCGGGTATTGAGTTTTCCACAGAATATCAGGGTCAGGATGTGCACATAGTGGGACTCTATATCGATTATCACAACCAGCCCTTTCGGGAGCAGCTACAGGAGTTTGTAGACTCCCGCATCAACCGTAACCATAAGATGTGCCGCCTCCTGCAGGAGGCCGGTATTCAGATAAGCTACGAGGCGCTTCAGGAGGAATTTCCCGACGCAGTCATCACCAGAGCCCACTATGCAAAATACATGCTGAACCATGGCTATATCAAAAGCATACCGGAAGCATTTGCACGCTATGTGGGCGACCGCTGCCCCTGCTACGTCCCTCGCGAAAAGGTAACCCCTGTACAGGCAGTAAAGCTGGTTTTGGATGCAGGGGGCATTCCCGTACTTGCCCACCCCATCCTCTACCACATGAGCGACTCCCGTCTGGACGAGCTGACCGCTGAACTGAAAAGCGTCGGCCTCATGGGTATCGAAGCCATTTACAGCACCTACAAACCTCACGAAGAGCGTCAGATCCGCGCTCTGGCGAAAAAGTATGACCTCCGCATCAGCGGAGGCAGCGACTTCCACGGCAGCAACAAGCCGGGCCTGGATTTAGGCACCGGTTACGGTGCCCTCTTTGTACCCATGGATGTGCTGACGGACTTGAAAAAGCTTCGTCACGCATAGGAAGCGTGTATCCGCTCATACTCTTCCTGACTGATCTTTATGATGGTTCCATGCTTATATCCATAGGGGAAACGGAAATCTTTGTCAGACCGCACAAACCTGCCGGATGCCAGGCTGTCGGCTACAAAAGGAATATAACCCTGTCCTGCCCCCGGCACTCCGTAGTAATCCAAAAAGAGACACCACTTCCCGTCCTCCACGCGGACTGCTGTAGGCGCTTCATACAGGCCTGCCTCAATAACCTTCATACTCTCGTCAAATGCCTTAATCCGTTCAAAAGGTCCGGTTACGCTTTCCGCTTCCAAAAGGATAATCCTTTCCGGGTTACCTTCGCTCTTCACAAAAAGATAATATTTCCCGTCCTCCTCGTACATAGCCGAGTCAATCACGCCGGAATCTTCTTTCCGGTACAGTATCTCCGGCTTGGAAAAAGTCTCAAAATCCTTTGTTCTGCTGTAATATATGGCCTTGTTTCCATAGTCATTACTCTTGTGTGAAGAAGACCAGTGAATCACATAGTCCCCCTCTTTTCTGTCAAAAATAATGTCCGGTGCCCAAAGACAGCCAAAGTCATCATCCCCTAATTTCACCAGCCTCTGTTCCGACCAGGATACCAGATCCGTTGACTCCCAAAGAGAAAAATATTTGCTTCCGTTTCTGCCTATTTCCTCCCAGGAATGATGATACTGATTCCTCATTCCGTAGGACAGGCTTAAGTCCGTCGCAAGTATGTAATACTTCCCTGTTTTTTCACATTTTGTAATGGTAAAATCCCTGACGCCCTTATCGCCGTAATAAGCCCACAACACCGGCTGTCCGTGATTTACCTCCTCCCATGTAAATCCATCCCTGCTGAGTCCGAAATATACCTGTTCTCCGTCAGGTGACGTTTTCTCTCTAAAATGCACAAACAAATATGCCATATACTGCCCCCCTTCTTCTTTCTGTCCCTATCAGCCGGACAGGCCCTGTAACTCCACAAAGACAGTATCGTAGGGCGCGATTGTCAGCGTCCTGTCCCCTGCCCTGGTAGGAACCGTAGTAGTCTGCTCTCTGTCGCTGTTGTTGATGACCACCAGCTTCCCGCTCTCGGGATAGTATGCACATTCCGCATACAGATTGTCAGTCATGTACAGACCGCTTAAACCCTCGCCCCCGGCATAGCGTATCAGCTGATACAACAGGCGTGTGTTCTCGAGGCTTATCCGGAAGGAAGCCAGATAAATGCCCTTGCCTTCGCCAAAAGAATTGACGGTTATAACAGGCCTGTCGCCGTCCGCCAGAAGTACCTTCGCACTGCCGTCCGTAAGATACAGATTTTCCCTCGATTTTACATCCGCTCCGGCCGGAATCAGCTTCTCCGTATCCTCCGCCTCAAAGCTCCATTTCCCGTGACAGACTCTCGCACCGGTGTCTTCATCGATTCCAAGTACATGAGCCATGCGGAAATAATAATCGTACCCTTCCACTGCGGAGGGTTCATTCACACCAAGGAAGGTTCCTCCCTGATGCACCCATTCGGTGAGGAGCGTCACCAGTTCATCATCCTTCCAGTTCTCGCCGCCGCTCCACGCGCTTCCTGCATAACCTGCATTAATAACCACATCCACATCCTTTAACGCGCCGTTCTTTACATCCTCAAAGGAAATAAACCTCACATCCACCGGCAGTCCGGACAACGCCTCATTTACATGGATCAGATCGTGCATGTATGTCTCATGGAAGTGCCCTGACAACGTCCAGGACCGCAGCGCTCCCCAGCTGTGGAGAATCGCCACCCTGGTCCTGATGGTAAACGGTTTCCCCGCATCATGGAAGGAACTGATCAACCTGAATTCGTCAGACACCTTCTCAATGTAATCGCAGAAATCCGGAAAGGGCTCTACCAGATGAAGATAGCCGCCCAGTCCTATCCTGTCAATCTTTTCTCTCAGCAGCGCACGCCTCACGCTGTTCCAGTACTTTTTCGCATCAAGTGTGGGATCACCGCCCTCCGTAAAGGTTGGCGCTCCACCCAGCCCCACAGGGAACAGATAGGGATGGAGCCGCAGCTCATGTGTGGGCACGTCCACTCCTGCGCAGAGTCTGGCTTCATATCCGGAAAAGACGCATTTGATCAGCCCGTCAAAGCCAAATTCCTGAAACCTTCCGTTGTACGGCTCCACACCTACCCAACTGTCATCGTAGAAGACATAAGCCTTCTTGCCGTAGCTGTGAACCATATCGATCAGCTTCTTTCCGAAGGAGATGACAAAATCATTGATGAAAGCCATCCAGTCCGCCTTGCGCCGGTTTCCCGGCATATGCGTCACATGGAGCTTCCCCTTGTTGATAAAATCTTCCGCCGTCATGGAATAACCGTACTTTTCCGCAAACTCGTCCAGCGCCAGGTCACTGACAGTGTAATCGTAAGACCCCCAGTCGGAGAACAGCTGGCGGTTCTTCTCACTGCTCCCCCATATCCATACAAAATTGTAAAACATAGATGTAAAACGCACAACCGTGGTATCCGGGTGAGTCTCGCAC
>CAMWJV010000119.1 GCA_947174665.1 uncultured Lachnospiraceae bacterium | reverse complement strand
GATATAGGGAGTGATCTCTTCTCCTTCTTCCGTCATAAACCCGTAATGAGAGCCGTCATAAATGCAATAACAGCCTTCGGAGTACATCACCAGGTCAATCCATTTATCCGCAGGAAGCTTTGCAATTTTAGGGTAAGAGGAAGCAATATCTTCTACCTGCCTCTCTTTCTCTGAATTCTCTTCTATCGAATTCCCTCCCTTTGGGCCTTCTTCTGTGCTTCCTTCCTCCAGACTCTCTTCTGTCAGGCATCCTTCCTTCAGGCTCTCTTCTGTCGGGCGTCCTTCTCCGCCTGCCGACTCCCGCTCCGACAGTTCTTTTCCGCCGCACCCTGCCAAAACCGCCGCGCTGATAAGTGCCATTGCACACAAACCGATATATTTTCCCTTTAACATAGACTGCTGCCTCCTGTGTTCTCGAACATGGCAAAATACCTATACACAGGGTTATGATATGATATCAATGCATCTAAACAGCATCATCCGATTCATTCGTCGTAAATCCCTTTCTCATCCAGCAGCATCCCGGCATAAACTCCGCCGAGCTCCTTTAAGCCTTCTGCGATCAAACCGGCAAAATGTGCCGCTCCGTCATAGCGCAAATGAGTGTTGTCCCTGCTTTCCGTCGGATGCTCCGGATAATAACCCTCCGGGAAAAACATATACCAGCTCCGGCTTCTCTCCTCACCTACCTTTTCCAGCTCCCGGCGGCTCATGGTATAGAGATCCACCAGCGGCACCTGAAATTTTACCGATGCCTCCTTCATTCCTTCTACGTACTCCAAATGCTCCCCGGGACCGAGATGCTTTTCATCCACAAAGCATCTGCGCTCCAGCGGCGTGATCAGCACCGGATATGCCCCTTTATCTCTGGCTGCCTGAATAAAAATCTCCAGGTTGTCAATAAACGAGGAATGAGGCTCTGTGTAACGTGTCGGATCCTGTATCTTTTCATCATTGTGTCCGAACTGGATAAACAGGAAGTCACTTTCCCCAATCTGTCCCTTTATGGCTTCCAGCCTTCCTTCGTCCAGAAAGCTCTTTGTGCTGCGACCATTCCTCGCATGGTTGCATACACTGTATTCCTTCCGAATGTAGATAGAAAATGCCTGCCCGATCCCGTTCTGAGGATACGTAGTAAAATCATTTGTCTGTACCGTGGAATCTCCCGCCCAAAAAATCCTGTTCATTGTTTCGCTCTCCTCCTTAAAAATTTAACTATTTTTTCGTAATGCTGCTTACAGCGCAGTATCCGTAAGATGCCCTTTGGCGATTCCGAATTTCTTTCCACCCAGCAGATATCTTTTCATGTTGCGCTGAAGCGTTGTTTTCTCCGGCAGTAATTCGTCCGCCTTTTCAACACCGGGAAAAATCCAGCCCATGTACCATGTTGCATCATAATCCACAGAATCGATTTCAAACAGATTCTGAAACGCGATTATATTGGATTCTTCCCCCAACAGTTCTTTTAATTCCGGCATCAGCATCCATGTTTCGCATGTCAGCTTAACGGTTTCCCACTGGGGATAATACCTTTTCCTGAATTCATTAAAGTCTTTTATGGATTGAGCCACAGACTCTTTTCGCAGATCAGCGTCCGATGGAATATGAACTGCAATCTCTCTGTCTTCCGCTTCCACAAATTCATATTCCAGGGCTCCTATTCGATATTCACTTAAAGAAATCTGGCGCGGAAACCACCATGCCCAGATAAATTTATAAGTTTGAAAAGTCTGATAGTGTTCCTGCAGGAATCTGGTGCAGAATTTCATGGTAACAACGAAAATATCATCAGGAATATTGCGTCGTACATATTCTTCGTAAGAGTATTCTCTGACTATATTCAGCAACTCCCATAATATCTTCATTCCATCGGGGTCATCACCCAATAATGCCTGTAATTCCTTTATCCCCTCATCCCATTCGCTGCGCTTCATTATTTTATCTGTTACAGCATCCGAAATTTGAACATCCCTGGTATTACCGTAATCAATCAGCTGCTTTTCCACTTCCTCAGGGATTTCCAATAACCTGAATAATTCCGTATTTTCCATAAGTTACCTTAAGTTTTCCTTTACATCCTCTGACTCAAAGTCAAAGATACATTTTTCATAAGTGTTGATCACATGAGTATCCCCGTACTTATCGTAACGCTTATGCTTTCTCCCATAAGATATATGGACATGGCCGTGCAGAAAAAATTTGGGCTTGTATTTATCCATCAAGTTCAGAAAGGCACGAAAGCCCTGGTGCGGCAGATCCATCCCGTCATTCAGCTGATAAGCAGGGGCATGGGTCACTAAAATATCAAAACCTCTCTTGCGCCACAGCTTAAATCGAAGCTTATGGATCCTCTTCTGCATTTCCTTCTCCGTATATTGATGAGCACCGGGCTTATAACGCATAGAACCGCCAAGCCCCAGGATTCGAACGCCCTGATGAACGTATATGTCATCCTCGATGCAGACACAGCCCTCCGGAGGGATTCCCGCATATTTTGTGTCATGATTTCCATGTACATACAGCACCGGTACCGAAGCCATAGTAACCAGAAAGGACAAATATCTGGGGTCCAGGTCACCACAGGAAATGATCAAATCTATGCCATCAAGCATCCCTCTCTCATAAAAGTCCCAATACAGCTTGGATTCCACGTCTGAAACGGCCAGTATTCTCATAATGGAATCTCCCTTCCCCTTCTTCTATCGTTCAGCCGTCTCCAACCCCTGCTGATTAATTACAGGCTGCGCCGATTCCATTAATTCCACCGGGCTTGGAATGGCTCCTATCACATTTTCCGCCAGCCAGTCCATAGTGATAATATCCTTTGCCGAAAGGCTTTCATTCGGCTCATTCTGGATTATGCCGGTCTGAGAATACAGGATACCCGAAAAAGGGTTAAAACTCTCTGTATAAAAATTCTTCTTCAAAAGGTCTACCAGACGCTTTGTACCGATAGGAAGGCTCTGGGAACAGATCATATCCACCACGCCCCCGGACATGCCCCACCAGTAATTGATGGCCTTTACCGCGTCCGTGCTCTCGTCATTTTTCCAGGCTCCGTCCATAATAGTCCGGATCAGCCGCTCATAAAACTTCCCCCAGTGCCACAGCGGCATTGCGAGGCTGCGGGGATAGGTGCCCTCTACACTGAACAGGCCGAAATAGCGGGAAGAGTCCTCCGGGGTATTCATGTCCTTGCCGGAGATAATGGATACATCTCTCTCCTGCAGCTTTGCAAGGCTGTCAGTATTATCCTTCAGCCGGGACCACTCCAGATAAACCTCCGCCCTGGGATTCACCAGCTTTGCACCCAGTGCAAAGGCATTGATATTGGCAATAACTCCGAGGATAGGATAATCCGCAATATATCCCAGACGATTGTTGTCCGCCATGGCTCCCGCAATAGCTCCCATTAGAAACTTCGCCTCATACATGCGGGCGTAATAGGTTCGGATATACCGATGGGAGGTGTTCAGAGAGCAGTTCAAAATCCTGACATCCGGGTGGGCTATAGCTGATTTTACACTCCCTTTGACAAAGGCGGGAGTGGTGCTGAATATTACATTGCAGCCCTCCTCAATGGCCTTTTCAATTGTCTCCTCCGCCGACTCCTGGGTAATGTTCTCAAAACAAACCGTGGACACCTCATCGGAGAAGGTGGCTTCTATGTGCTGCCGCCCCAGTTCATGAGCATAGGTCCATGCGGAAGAGCCCGGTGTCTTCTCATAAATAAAAGCAATTTTCGGCTTAGTCGTGCTTATTGGCAGAATGCGGTTCAGCAGGGGTTTCTTCTCCTGCACCGGCTCCATCTTCAGCTCCACTTCCTTTCCGGAGCCTCCCACCATAAACTCCTCCCAGCTCTTGACCACAAGCGCCTTGATCTCACCGGAGGTTTTGTCTGCCAGACTCTTATAGCCGTACAGGACAATAAAGGCGAGAAAGGCGTCGCCGGTAGTCAGCGGCAGCTTATCTCCGCCATTTGCCTTATACTCCGCGGAAAACTTGGTAAAAATAAAACTAAAATCCAGTCTGTCATCATCGGTCCAGGACTCTCCCGGGGCCTTGCCTATAGCTTCCTGGAGCTTTGCAAAGCTCCCCAGACCGGAGAACCATATGTAATTGACCTTGGATAACTCATAAAAATCCACAAACTCATAGTAAAGCCTGTTGCTTTTTTCCTGGGTTCTGGGAGGGAGAATCCGTGTCACGTTTCCCATCACGGAGACAGCATCATAATATTTAAGCACACTGACACGCTTGTTGCCTTCCTCCACATAAAACTCATTCATATACTCATAAGCCTTGATGGGGTCATGAATCCCTTCTTTTTCATGGCTGTCGCTCAGATGTGCCCATTTAAAGGCAAATTCCGTCTTGTCACTGAGAATTGGCATAAAATTAGCGGCAAAGGCATTGCTTCTGCCCCCCGTCCTTGTCCCCACAATCCTTTCTATGGGAATCTGCACAAGTCCCAGCGGAATCTCCGCGTAATGCTTATTGTAGGGAAGTATATCATCCAACACTTTGAGGGTCGGCTGCTGCCCCTGCATCAGCCTGGCCTGATAATCCTTTTTCCCCAATCTATACGCCTTGTCATATTCCATTATACTCATAAAAAAATCTCCTTTACTGTTCTCTCCAGCTACGTATCATCTATACTCGCAAAAAAATAAATGTCTGCTTTACAGCCGCTTATTTTTCCCCTGCGGCTATTATATCATATTTTTATTTATTTCAACATTTTTTCAAAATGTCTATATATCTGCTTCGGCGCAGGGAATCATCATGCCGCACCTCCGTTTCCCTTTTTATAAAACAGTTTTTCTATTATAAGGCCGGTCAGCTTTATACATACTGACCGGCCTGAACTCTTCACAAATATATTTTTAATTTAATTTCTTTTCAACTGAAATTTGCTGGTTTGATTCCGCAGAAGGCTGACCTGCTCGAACAATTCCGAGCTGACCGCCGCAAACTCCTCGCTGTTGGCAGAATTCGTCTGCACTACGCTGGAAATCTGCCCGACGCCTTCAGCCACCTGTGAAATGGCCGTGGCTTCTTCCTGTACCACCTCTGTAATTTCGTTGATGGCACTGTTAGATTGCGTAACCAGCTTAAGCGTATTCTGCAGCGAAGACGAAACCTCTTCCACAATCTTATTGCCCCGGTCTGTCGCCCGTACAGAATTTTCAATCAGTTCCTTAGTCGCCTTGGCCGCCTGATCAGACTGTCCGGCAAGATTACGCACCTCCTGAGCCACCACCGCAAAACCTCTTCCGGCAGTACCGGCCCGGCTGGCTTCTACAGCAGCATTTAATGCAAGGATGTTGGTCTGGAACGCAATATTCTCAATGGTAGAGATAATTTTTTCAATTTCCTGAGAGGTAACGCTGATGTCCATCATAGCGGCGACAAGCTGTTCCATCTGCTGGCTGCTTATATTCACCTGCTCTCCGGTCAGTCGTGCATTATCCCGCATCTCGGAGGCCATCTGAATATTCTGGTTTGCACTCTTCGCCAGATCCGCCAGAGTAGCCGAAAGCTGCTCCACCGCACTGGCCTGCTCGGTTGCTCCCTGAGCCAGCCGCTGGGAACCATCGGAAAGAACCTTCCCATGCCCGAATACCTTCTGTTCCACATTTTGAATATTGGCCATAGCCCGGGAAAGAGATCTTGTAAAACTGTCAATGGAGTCCGAAATTGACTGGAAATCTCCGATAAACGGCACGGAGGCGGATACATTAAAATTGCCCACTGAAAGCTGTGTCATAATGTGGTTTATATCTTCTATGTATCGACAGGTCTGCTCTATGGACTGCTTCAGGGTTTTGGACAGATCTCCAATCTCATCATTTGCACTGTAATCCAGTTCAAGCTTCATGCAGCCGTCCTGCAGCGGTTTTGTCCTGTCGGTGATGGTGAGAATGGGTCTTACCACACGCCGCATAATATATATTACCAGGCTCAGAAGGCAGACCAAGGACAGGGCTAACCCCGCGGCAGTAACCATGTGCATGGTCATCACTGTCTTCCGCATGTTTGCCGTACTTTCCTGATTCAATGCCGAACCCCGCTCCACAATCTGATCCAGAAGTCCCACCAGAACGGTCAGATTACTCTGAATCGTCTCCTGATAATATTCCCGGGCCTGTTCCGGATCGGTTTCCAACAGACCCAGCACATATATGGCCGACTGATGAAGTTCCTTATGTAACGGCTCCAGCTGACTGCGCAGCTCAAGAATACGTTTGTCATCGGTTCCCGTTTCACCGTAGATCCACTGTCCCAACACACAACTGGTATGGTCTGTACTGCCGGTAAACTCCGTGCCGCCGTACAATGCGCTGCTGAGGTTAACGGACCATTTGTAATGAGCCGCTTCCGCCTTCTGCACTCTCTGCAAAAGAGTGTTTATCTCAACGTTAACTTCTTCTGAGTCCTCCATTTTCATAATATTTACCGTTGTCAGCACACTGAACAGCAGAACTGCCAGAAACGCCGCTATCACCCGGCCAACAACCATTATTTTTATACTTTTCCGCATCTTACTCCTCCTTCTGTTTCATACATATTACCGGATATCTGAAAAATTCCAGTTTTGCTTTTATGGGTACATAGCCGTATTGAGGTTATCCTGCCATAAAAGGGAGCTGGAATCATTTACAGTGTTTACTCTCTTGAGTGCATTGTAGCATAGCTGCGGTTTCTTTTCAATAATTCATAAAAATATTTACCGGGAAATTCAGGAAACAGGCCTATTTCAACAGAGAATACAGTTCGTCCGGAACAGGCTCCAGCCATTCATTTGAAGTATTCTCCCCGGGAACCTCCACTGCCAGATGAGAAAACCAGCTGTTGTTTGCTGCGCCATGCCAGTGCTTTACCCCTACGGGAATATTAACCACATCTCCGGGGCGGAGCTCCTGTTCCTCTTTCCCCTCCTCCTGATAATATCCCCGGCCTGCCACACAGATCAGAATCTGGCCGCCGCCCTTATCGGCATGGTGGATATGCCAGTTGTTCCGGCATCCCGGCTCAAAGGTCACATTGAAAATGCCCACCTGGGAGCCTGAAATCGGTGCCAGATAACTCCGGCCGGTAAAATACTTTGCAAAACCGTCATTGGGTGCACCAATAGGAAATACCATTTCCGCAGCGTGGGCAGCTTTGGCACCTTCTCCCTCGATTTCCTCTTTCCACACATCCTTCGCCAGACGAAACGCCGCCCAGCCCTTGGGCCAGCCTGCATAAAAAGCGGCATGGGTGATTATTGCAGCCGCCTCCGTTCTGGTCACACCGTGAGCCTTTGCATTTTCCAGATGATGGACCAGCGAAGAATCTGTGATTCCGGAAGACATCAGCGCTACCATCGTCACAATACAGCGGGTTTTCAGATCAATATCCCGGTTATTCCAGTTCTCCCCGAACAAAACATCATCATTGAAATGGGCAAAATCCGGCGCGAAATCGCCAAGCTGCGTTCTCCCTGCTGTCTGTACGATCTTTTCACTCATATTGGTAAGCTCCTTTTATACATTGTTTATTTCTTTTTTCGATGATACTATCCATATTATAAAATCTTCACTTTTCTCCTGTCAACTATATTACTTTATAGATGATAGGTACCCTCTGCCTGCGTGTGTGCAGGTATGGTAACGCTCATATCGATCTGTTCGTTTATTTTATTGATCTCAAGAATAATATCTCCTTTTACTGACGGTACAATACAAGTATGGCAATTTTATGATGATTATTGCAATAGCAGTGGGAGCTGACTTATGATCAAGGCAAATTTCAAGTCATAGCTTTTAGCACAACATTGACACAGTTCTGCTCTTTTGCCGTAAATCCATATCTGTTATAATTAGTACGATCAAAATAAACCTCTCTTTTTTGATATAAAAAAGGCGAGGACATAACCCCAAAACAATAATATACTCAAAAAACACCTGGGAGCACAGATATGAATTGGATAGACCAATTAAATCAGTCCATCGAATACATCGAAAGCAATCTGGATAAAACAATTGACATGCAGACGATCAGCCGAATAGCAGGCTGTTCGCCATACCATTATCAGAGAATGTTCTCTCTGATCGCTGAAATCACGTTGGGTGAATACATCCGAAAACGAAGGCTGACGATGGCCGCCTATGAACTGCAAAACAGTGATGCTTCTGTAATGGAGACTGCTTTGAAATACGGATATGATTCTCCCACAGCTTTTACCCGGGCATTTTCAAAATTCCACGGAGTGACACCCAGGCAGGCGAAAAAAGCCGGAATTTCTTTGAAAACATATTCGAAATTGTCATTTGAATTGGCTGTAAACGGTCGGGGAGAATTAAAATACCGCATTGAGAAAAAACAGGGTTTTCGCTTAGTTGGAATAAAAGAAACTGTTTACAATGATGGTATCAATAATTTTATCCGTGTACCCAAAATGTGGGAAGAAGCGCGTGTAAGGGGAATGATTGAGGATATTTTTAAACTGTCAAACGGAAAACCCTGGGGTGTGATGGGCGCTCTGGCAAACTATACACAGGATACGGTTGATTATTATATTGCTGCAGCCAGTGAGGAGGCCGTTCCGGAAAATATGGTAGAACTGAATGTGGAAGAAAGTCTGTGGGTGATCTTTCCATGCTACGGAAGGGAAAGTATTCAGCCTGTATGGAAAAGGATTTATGGAGAATGGTTTCCGGGGTCCGGGTATGAACATTCCGGCGGTGTGGAGATTGAATGGTATTCCGATGGTGATCTTGATGCGGAAGACTATCTGACAGAAATATGGATACCAATAAAGGAGATTAAAAAACATGGAACTATCAAAAGCGATTTTGACAAGGAGAAGCGTTCGGAACTTTCGGCAGGACAATATTCCGGATGACATGATACGGGAATTAATAAGGGCAGCTATTTATGCGCCAAGTGCCGGAAACTGTCAGCCGTGGCATTTTTATGTGGTGAAAGACTTTTGTGTAAGAAAAAGGGTGTATGAGGAGGCTTGCAGACAGGAATTCCTGAAAGAGGCACCGGTATTGATTATCGTGTGCATTGATCGGAATGAAAGCGCAGACCGTTACGGAAAGCGTGGCGAAACTTTGTATAACATCCAGAATACGGCAGCAGCAGTGCAGAATATATTGCTGTCTGCCACGGATATGGGGCTTGGGTCATGCTGGTGCGGTGATTTCGATGATTGGAGTCTGCAGAAAATTCTTCAGATGGACAGCGGGAGGATTCCTGTTGCCATAGTGGCTGTCGGATATGCCTGCTTTGAACCTTCTGCGCCGAAGAGAAAGCCGATTGATGAAGTGGCTGATTTCATTGGGGAGTGGGAGGCACGCCGAGAGGAAGCCACCTCTGAAGTCAGAAAAATAGAGCATTGCGACATGGGCGGAACCATTTTTCATGATGTGAATCTGTATGGGGTGGAGATATCGGATGTCAATCTGGCAGAGGGAAAGATATTTGAATGTAATCTGAGCAATCTGGAAATATATGATTGCCGCCTGGATGGAATGAAAGTGAACGGAACTGATATAAGCAGCCTTCTGTAATACGCAACATTTCAGCACACCATTTTTACGGTTGGCAACAACTATTCAAATCTTGAATCATAATTATAGGCTGTTCCTAAATCTTGGCACTTAAATTTAGCTAATATGCTATCACGAGTCATAACAAGACCCAGATTATATCCACAATCTGTCTTATGAACATACGGCAAATCATATTCGTCTTCTTTTTTATGATTATTCGCCCAAACCAACAGCATAGTAGCAAGATCTTTCATGCCACCGCGATTCATTTCAAATATTACAGTACTATATGCATTGGTTATATTTTCTCCTTCATTATTAAAAATATCAATCTTCATTAAGTTCCTTCTGGATAATTCATAAGGCTCCAAAATATTTATTTCTATACTTTCTGAAGGATCATTAATCTTATAATATTGATTTGAATTTTTTGCTCTTATAAATATTTCTTTCCAGTTTTTATACTCTCTTCCTTCCTCTTTCTTTTGCGCCAATGAATTTATTTTTATTACTAGCATAGGACTATCCGGCGTAAGATAAAATCCTATTACCTGATTTGGCGAAGGATCTACCAATAGTTGATATGTGCATAAATTTAGCTTCCTATTATCATCTATGTCTTCATACAACCACAGCAACTCCGTTGCAAACCCAATCATTGCCTCATGGCTAAGTGTAAATTCTATCCATTGCGCTATTTCTGTCGTATACCCAATCGCGGTTATCTTACATAATTCCGTTAATGGAACGCTTTTAGATAAATTTATTATCATGTCATTTTCCTTCCTTTTGATGAAATGGACTCTTTTTAGGAATATATATATTATCTTCTACAGGCGCATTTTTTAACGCATCTAATAATATTTGCTTGTTAAAGTCTGGGGAAGCTTCAGAGGTTTGCCCTCAGCATCCAAAAAAACAAGCTGCACCTTAGTCTCTCGTGTAACTTTTTTGGCTTCATTTATTATTTCTTCTTTATATTATTCATCTAAACCTATAGCTTTCATTGC
>CAMWJV010000118.1 GCA_947174665.1 uncultured Lachnospiraceae bacterium | reverse complement strand
AGCAGAGGACTGAAAATCCTCGTGTCACTGGTTCGATTCCGGTTCTGGGCATTTTGTATTGTACAGTCGGCATTGAAAGGTTGAAATTAAGCCTTTTGATGCTGTTTTTTTGCGTTAAGTCATGCTATAATGGTCATATATATGCGAACAGGAGAAATATTACGAACGGAGAAGATCTAATGAGCAAGAAGAAAACGAAAAAGACAAAAGTGGAAAAATCCGGAGTAGAGAAAATAACGGCTATGTCCGAAGAAGCCCAAGGAAAATCTGAGGAAGAGCTGAAAAAAACAGAGATAGAACAGCAAAAAAAGAAAGAAAAACAGGGAGAACCTGAGAATACGCAGGGAATCTCCGGGGAGATTCAGCAGGAACCAGAAAAGAAGCCGGAGGAAACAGGGGCAGCTCAGGAAGAAGCTGAAAGTGCTGTGGAGGCATCTGAACCTGAAGAGTCGGAGACGAAAGAAAAGACTACTAAAAAGCCGGGCGGCAAGGCAAAATGGGTGGTTCTCGGGATTGTTTTGATTTTGTTAATCTCACTGTCCGGGGGCTATGCCGGCATGGCGATGTACTATAGAACACATTTCTTTCCGGGGAGCACTGTAAACGGAATGGACTGCAGCAATATGGAGGCGGTGGAGATTGCGGAGCTTGTGGATGCGCAGATTAGCACCTATTGCCTGCAGGTGTGGGGACGTGATCCTGCTACAGGAGAATCGGCAGCTCTGATAGGAGAGATTGTACCGGAGGATATATCGCTTTCTTACATTGATTCTCTGGGAGGCGTAGAGAGCATACTGGCAGAACAGGATGAGTGGAAATGGGTTCAGGCATATATAGCCTGGAATTTTAAAGGACAGTCTCTTTATGATTATTCTCTGGTGCAGGGGGTTCAATTTGATGAGGATAAGCTTAAAGGTACTGTAAACGGCTGGGCAGCCTGCATAAAGAAAAATATGCAGAAGCCTCAGGATGCGTACATAAGCGAATATAGTGATGAAATCAGCGGATATCAGGTGATTCCGGAGACCACAGGCACGGAGCTGGATTTGGATAAGGTGTTGAACTGCATCAGCAGTGCAATTTTTGCAAAACAGGATGCCGTTGATCTGGAACAGGAACTTTGCTATATTGAGGCGAAGATAACACAGATAGATGCGAGACTGACGGACTTGGTGGAAACGGCAAATACCTGGCTGGGTACGGAAATTACTTATGACTGGAACGGCAATGAGGTAGTGTTGGATATTGAAACTCTGAAGGACTGGATTGTCATGGAGGAAGACGGTCCGACGCTGGATGAGGAGGCTGTGAAATCCTTTGTAAAGGCTCAGGCGAAAAATTACAATACATACGGGAAAAAGAAAAAGTTCGTCACGGCCCTTGGAATAGAACTTACTTTGGACAGTCCGAATTACGGCTGGAGGACAGACACGGAGGCGGAGACGGAGGAACTGATTCAATTGATTTACCAGGGCAGCGTAACGGATCGTGAGCCGGTTTACAGTGTCACTGCCAGGGAAAAGGGTTCTGAAGATATTGGCGGTGATTATATTGAGGCGGATTTGACACATCAGCATCTCTATGTTCATCAGGCTGGACAGATTGTATTTGAGACGGATTTTGTATCCGGTATGACGAATATCGTACCGAGTCGTGCGACGCCGGCCGGTATTTTCGGCCTGACATATAAGACGAGAAACGCCACGCTGCGGGGGGCGGATTACGCATCCTTTGTAAATTACTGGATGCCATTTTATGGCAATTACGGTATGCACGATGCCACCTGGCGACGGGATTTCGGTGGAACCATCTATCAAAGTCACGGTTCCCACGGATGCATTAATCTGCCCCTGGCTTCCGCGGAGGTTATCTACGAATATGTATCGACGGGATTTCCTGTCATATGCTACTATTATGAGGTAGATCCTCTGGAGCCTCCTGCTGAGACACAGATGCCGTCAGAGGAAGAGCTTCAGGGGCAGGAAGAGCCGGTGATAGGGCAGGATACAGAAGAGCCCGGAGAAGGTCTCCCGCAAGATTCCCCGGAGAATCCTGCTGTGGGGCAATGAGCGGAAGAGGTTATGAGTCAGGAAGGGTGATTTGTTGATTTATGAGCGACCGAAGGCGTGGGCCGCGTACAAAGCGGCAGGCGGAAAAATGGAAAAGAGAGCTGGAGCGTTTTCGGACAATCCAGCGGCAGATTAATGAAGAGGCACCGGATATTTTAGCTTCCGATAATTTTCGCAGGACAAAAGAGTATATCCAGCATGGCAGCATGACGGTTAATGAGCATGTGCTTAGTGTGGCAAGGTGCAGTCTTCTTATCAGCGACAGGCTGCATATTCCCTGCAATCGCAGAGAACTGATCAGAGGAGCGCTTCTTCATGATTATTTCCTTTATGACTGGCATGTGCCGGACAAGAAGCATCCCCATAATCTTCATGGATTTTACCATCCGGGAATAGCGTTGAGGAACGCTTCAAAGGAATATACGCTGACAAATCGGGAAAAGGATATTATCAAGAAACATATGTGGCCTCTCACGGTGGTGCCGCCAAAATACAGAGAGGCATGGATTGTCACAACGGCAGATAAATGGTGTTCTCTGCTGGAGACGCTGCATATGCGCAAAGGGCACGGAGCTATTCTGCAAAAGCCGAGGAAGGATTAGGGTTGGAACATTTATTTGAGAAGCTTGTCCGCAACGGAGAGAGTGATACTTATCCCTGCCACATGCCGGGACATAAGCGAAACGTATGGGGCGATCTTCCGCCACAGTTGTGCAGGATGGATATTACAGAGATAGAGGGCTTTGATAATCTGCACCAGCCGGAAGGAATTCTGCTGGAATTACAGAAAAAGGCGGCGGTGCTCTGCGGCGCGGAGGAAAGTTTTTACCTGGTGAACGGAAGTACCGGCGGCATCTTAACGGCAGTCAGCGCTGCGCTTCCCGAGGGCGGACACATTCTGATGGCGAGGAATTGTCACAGATCAGCTTACCATGCCGCCTATCTGAGAAACCTGAAGATATCCTATCTGTACCCTGATATTTTGGATGAATACAATATTCTGGAGGCTGTGACGCCGGATCAGGTGCGGGCGGCGCTGAAGAAAGCGCCGGATATCGGAGCCGTTCTGGTGGTATCACCTACTTATGAGGGCCGGATTGCTGATATTGCAGCTATCTCAGAGGCTGTTCATGAGAAGGGAATTCCGCTGATTGTAGATGAGGCCCATGGCGCGCATCTGGGATTAAGCCGGGAGGTGCATGAAAACAGCTGCAGACAGGGAGCTGACCTGGTAATCCAGAGTGTGCATAAGACGCTGCCGGCACTGACCCAGACAGCGCTGCTGCATGTAAACGGGAAGCTGGCGGACCGGGAACTGGTGAAGCGCTTTCTGCATATTTATCAATCCAGCAGCCCATCCTATTTGTTGATGGCAAGCATCGACAATGCGCTGCATTATATTGAGAAAGATGGCGGCAGGGCCTTTGGGGAATTTCGAAAACAGTATGACAGGATGCTGGAGAGGCTGTCTCAATGCAGGGTTTTAAGATTCCTGCCCGCCGACAGAGAGCGGCAGGATTTGGGGAAGCTGCTGATTTCCGTAAAAGATGCGGAAATGACGGGCAGACAGCTCTACGATACGCTGTTGAACAGCTACAGAATACAGACGGAAATGGCGGCGGAAGATTTTGTCCTCGCCATGTTTACCATAAATGACAGACCGGAAGGCTATGAGCGGATGACGGCGGCGCTTCTGGAAATAGACGGCAGTCTGAGGGGATGTAAGAGTCCGGAAGACCGGAAAAAGCAGGGGAATGTCTTTCAGGGCTGGTTATGGCCGGAAAATCCGGATGCAGGCGGGTGTACGCTGACAGCGGCCTGGGACGGGAACAAGGAGGAAGTTTCCCTGGAAGAAAGCGAAGGAAGACTTGCAGGAGAGTTTGTGAATCTGTATCCGCCGGGAATTCCGCTGCTTGTCCCCGGGGAAAAAATAACAAAGGAATTATGTCAGAGAATTCATAACTGGCTGCAGCAGGGGCTGACTGTTCAGGGAGTACGGCTGCAGGAGGGAGAGCATCTGATTCAGGTGCTGAAAATGGCAGAAGAACAGGTTTGCGGCAGCGCATGTGTCTGTGAAGGCCTGTGAACACATATGAATTGGCGCAGAGAAATGCGCGGAAACGGGGGAAATATGAGAAAGACAAAAATAGTTTGTACTATCGGACCGGCAAGTGAGTCGGAGGAGCGTCTGCGTCAGCTGATGCTGGCGGGGATGGATGTGGCGAGATTTAACTTTTCCCATGGTACTCACCAGGAGCAGAAGGAAAAATTCAAGCGTGTATTGAAGGTGAGGGAAGAGCTTGGTCTTTCGGTTGCAACTCTTCTGGACACTAAGGGTCCTGAAATCCGGCTCCGCGATTTTGAAGGCGGAAGAGTTGAACTGATAACGGGCAGCCGCTTCACTCTGACTACGGAGGAGATGCTGGGAACTGCGGAAAAGGCGGCTATTTCTTATAAAAATTTAAAAAATGACATATCTGTCGGAACAACTATCCTGATCGATGACGGTCTGATCGAGCTGAAGGTGGAGGAAATCTCAGGTGAGGACATTGTCTGCAGTGTTATCAACGGCGGTTTTGTATCCAACCACAAGGGCGTTAATGTGCCGGGAGCAGTCCTTTCCATGCCATATATCAGTCAGGTAGACCTGGAAGATATTCTCTTCGGAATCGAGATGGGTTACGAGTTCATCGCTGCTTCCTTTGCGCGCTGCAAGGAGGATATCCTGGAGGTACGAAAAATTCTGGATGACCATGGCAGCGACATGAAGATTATCGCAAAGATTGAAAATATGCAGGGTATCAATAACCTGGAGGAAATACTGGAGGCTTCCGACGGCGTTATGGTGGCGAGAGGCGATATGGGCGTGGAAATTCCTCTGGAGGAGGTGCCCGTACTGCAGAAGAAGATGATCAAACTGGCGAATGCCCGGGGTAAGCATGTCATTACGGCCACGCAGATGCTGGAGTCCATGATTCACAATCCCAGGCCCACCAGGGCGGAGGCAACTGACATTGCAAATGCGATTTATGATGGGACCACCGCGATCATGCTTTCGGGGGAGAGCGCTGCGGGAAAATATCCTGTGGAAGCGGTAAAAACTATGGCGAGAATCGCAGAATGTGCCGAAAAAAATATTGACTACCGTTCCAGAATGAGGCGGGAGGAAAACGATGACAAGGCGGAAATAACCAGCGCTATCGCCTATGCTACCTGTTCCGCTGCTATGGATCTGGAGGCTGCCGCGATCATTACTGTCACCATGTCCGGGTATACGGCGGAGGCGATCGCCAGGTTTAAGCCAGGCTGTTCCATCATCGGCTGCAGTGTGAATAAAAGGGTGTGCAAACAGCTCAACCTGCTGTGGGGCGTGAGTCCCCTTTTGCTAAAACAGGAGAACAGTACGGACGAGCTGTTCTCGGATGCCGTGGCGGAAGCAAAAAAGGCGGGATATGTCAAGAGCGGAGATGTGGTTGTCATTACTGCGGGAGTGCCCCTGGGAGTGGCCGGAACCACAAACATGATTCATGTAGTAGAGGTACAGTGAGAGCATGGGAAAAATCGTATGCCTGATGGGCAAAAGCTCCACCGGAAAGGACACTATATTTAAGCGTCTGCTGGCGGACAGAGAGCTTGGGCTGAAAAAAATCGTACCTTATACCACCAGACCGATTCGGAGAGGTGAGAGGGACGGGGTGGAATATTTTTTTAGGAGCGAAGAGGACTTTCTGCGGCTGAAAGAGCAGGGAAGAATTATCGAGGACAGGGAATACCACACCTTTCACGGTCTGTGGAGATATTTTGTGGCGGATGACGGGCAGATAGAGTCATCCGGCAATTATATCATGATAGGTACGCTGGAGGCATACCGGCACCTGCAGGATTATTTTGGAGCGGACAGGGTTCTGCCGGTTATGATAGAATTAGATGACGGGGATAGACTTCAGCGCGCGCTGAACAGGGAGCGGAAGCAGGAGCAGCCCAGGTACGAGGAGATGTGCCGCAGGTTTCTGGCGGACAGTGAAGATTTTTCTGAAGAAAAGATAGCGGAAGCCGGAATTATTAAGCGTTTTGTCAATAACAACCTGGGGCAGTGCCTGGAGCACATCAGACAGTACATAACAGTTCAAACAGGACACTGAGCTGTTGAGGATAACCTTAAACAGGGGAGGGCCGGCATATGGAAATCAAGGTAAATCAGGTCAATCAGGCGGCGCCTGTTGAGCAGACAAAAGAACCGCAGCCTACGGACGGCACTTTTAAGTTTATGCTTGCCAGTCACATTGAGGAGGCGGAGCTCCAGACAAAACTCCAGACCCTCATGGAGGAGATTACCATGCAGGGTAATAAGCTGGCAAAGAGACGGGATGTAAAGGACATGAGGCATTACCGGGGACTTGTCAAGGAATTTTTAAATGAGGTGGTAACGCATTCTCACTCCTTTTCCAGAGAGAATTTTCTGGACAGGAGGGGGCGTCACCGGGTCTATGGAATCATCCGTCTGGTGGATGAGAACCTGGATCAGCTTGCACAGGAACTGATGAAGGACGAGAAGGACAATCTGGCAATCCTGAATAAAATTGGGGAAATCAGGGGACTGCTGCTGGATATTTTTATGTGAAAGGTATGGGGGGTACGATGGCGGGATTTCAGGACATTATAGGACAGGAGCAGATTAAAGAGCATTTGAGGAACGCACTTTCCTCGGGAAAGGTTTCCCATGCGTATATTATCAATGGGGAAAAATCCTCCGGTAAGGAGTTTGTGGCAAAGGTTTTTGCCATGGCGCTGCAGTGTGAGAAGGGAGAGGAAGAACCCTGCCAGGAATGTCATTCCTGTAAGCAGGCATTGTCGAAGAACCACCCGGATATTATCTATGTGACCCATGAGAAGCCCAATACTATCAGTGTGGATGACATCCGGGCGCAGGTAAACAATGATGTGGCGATCAAGCCTTACAGCGGTCCGCATAAGGTATATATTATCAACGAAGCGGAAAAGATGACGCCCCAGGCGCAGAATGCCATATTGAAGACGCTGGAGGAACCGCCCGCTTACGCGGTCATCCTGCTGCTTACCGCCAATGTGGACTCGCTCCTGCCTACGATATTAAGCCGCTGTGTGGTGCTGAACATGAAGCCGGCGCCGGACGAGCTGATAAAGAATTATCTCATGGAGCAGCTGCAGGTTCCCGACTACAAGGCAGAGGTCTGTGTGGCATTTGCCAGGGGTAATGTGGGTAAGGCAAAAGCGTTAGCTTCCAGCGAGGACTTTGAGAACGTGAAGGCGGAGGCTCTCTCGTTGCTGAAATACATACGCGATATGGAACTGAATGAAATCATCGCGGCGATTAAAAAGATTACGGAGTACAAGCTGGAAATCAACGATTACCTGGACATCTGTGCCATCTGGTACAGAGATGTGCTGCTGTTCAAGGCCACCAATGATGTGAACCATCTTATATTCCGGGAGGAGATTCAGACCATCCGAAAGACTGCCCAGCGAAGCAGCTATGAGGGGATAGAGACAGTCATCGAGGCACTGGAGAAGGCGAAGAGACGTCTGGATGCAAATGTCAACTTCGAACTCACCATGGAGCTTTTGATGCTGACGATACAGGAGAACGGATGAGGATAATGGATTTGATCAAAATGTGCCCGTATGAAGATGTGGAAAAAGAATTAAAAGCACATTACGATGATTTTCCCAAAGAAAAAAGAAAATTTCGCAAACTCTGGTCGAAGCTGAGCACAATGACAATAAAAAATGTCATCGATGAGGAATGGTATCTTTACGTTTTTGCCGGCAGGGATGAGTTTGATGAAGAAGATGAAGAGATATATTATGATGCAGGTGCATACCAAAAAGGGGATGAAATGTTATATTCATTAGGCGCAACGCCCCATGAAGAATTTTTGCAATACCTGGTAGATGAGAATACGCTGGAAAAATTTGCGCCGGAGTCAATCCTGGCGCATGCCCTGTGGGAATTAACAGCCTATAGTTTTGAAGAGAAGTTTGATTAAATTATTATACGAGGAGAATACAATGGATCTGACAGCATTAAAATGGACAAGAGAACCGGAAAGCTGCAAGACAGGCTCAGACATGGTTGAGATTGTCACAAAACCTCACACAGACCTGTGGCAGAGGACATATTACCATTTTCAGAATGACAACGCGCCTGTCCTTCAGATGGAGACGGAAGAGAAGTATTTCAGCTTTGTGGTCAGGACGGATTTTACAGAAAGTCATCACAGGTTTGATCAGTGCGGTATTGTAATGTACCTGGACAGTGAAAACTGGCTGAAAGCATCTGTGGAGTATGAAAACGGGGAATACCAGCATCTGGGAAGTGTAGTGACAAATAACGGGTATTCGGACTGGGCAACAACAGCTATAGATGCCAGGATAAAAACAATGTGGTATCGTTTCAGCCGCAGGGAGGATGATTACTGCATTGAGTGTTCGGCGGACGGGGTGACATTCAGCCAGATGCGTATCTGTCATATGCACAAAGGGGGAGGGAAGATACAATTTGGCATCTATGCCTGTTCTCCGGAAGATTCTTCCTTTAAAGCGGTATTTTCAAATATGCAGATCATGGAATGCCAGTGGAAGGCACATGACGGACAGCAGCCGGATTAAAACGGTTGACAGGTTTATAACCGGTAAGTTAAGAGGAAAAGTATGGAAGCGGAAAGAATGTCAGGCAGCATGAAAAATATTCTGGTAGTTCAGGGTGGAGGCCGCCCAAATGGAAATACATCACAACTGGTTATGAGTTTTGCAAAAGGGGCAGAGGAAGCAGGACATAAGGTTGAGATAATTTCCCTGCTGAAAAACGAGGTGAAGGGCTGCCTGGGATGCAATGCCTGCCGTTATGGAAAGCCCTGTATTCAGAAGGACAGCTTTAATGACCTTATCCCCAAAATAGAAAGTACGGATTTAATTGTTTTTGCCACCCCATTATATTTTTGGACCCTCTCTTCCAGGCTCAAGGCATTTATCGAAAGATTTTACTGCATAGCACAGGAAGATCCAAATCCGCCGTTGGGGAGATATGAAAAATATCCTGCAAAGGATTGCGCGTTGCTGGTGACTGCCGCTGATAATTTCTTTTGGACTTTTGAGCAGGTCACATCCTATTATCAGTTTGCCGTTGTGAATTATTTGGGCTTTCATGACAAAGGTATGCTGCTTGCCGGAGGATGCGGCGACACAAACGGGAAACCACAGATTGATAAAACGAACCATCTGGCGGAAGGCTATAAGTTCGGAAAAAATATTTACAGGTAGCAGGTTGTAAATTTAGAAAGCAAAAGGCTTTTGATACATTTGATATGTACGAAAGCCTTTTGTTTTTCTGCAATTTGCTGTTTGGACCGCATGGCAATAAAAATGAAAACCATAGTTGACAAATCAAATTCAATTGTGTACAATCTAATATAGATTTTATAAAATTAAATAGCGCGAAATACAATGTAAAAAGGAGGACATGATGAATATTTATGATTTTAATGTGGAAAATGCTGCCGGTGTTGAAGTATCTTTAAAGGACTATGAAGGAAAAGTTATTTTGATAATCAATTCTGCTACAGAGTGCGGTTTTACCCCGCAATATGACAATTTGCAGGATCTCTTTGAAAAATATGGCAGTGATGGTTTCGTTATTCTTGATTTCCCTTGCAATCAGTTTGGAAATCAGGCGCCGGGCAGTAATGAGGAGATCGTCAGTTTTTGCGATTCCAGATATGGCATTACCTTCCCGATTTTTTCAAAGATTGAAGTGAATGGAGATAATGAAAATCCGCTCTTTACTTATCTCAAATTTCAAAAGGGATTTGCCGGATTCGATCCGGACCATCCCCTGACGCCGATGCTTGAAAGCGTGTTGGGCAGGACTGCTCCGAATTACCAACAAACCAGCGATATTAAATGGAATTTCACTAAATTCCTGATTGACAGGGAAGGAAATGTTGTAGAACGCTTTGAGCCGACGGCTGATATGGCTGAAGTGGAAGAAAAAATTGCAAGCTTATTATAGGAAACGATTGGAGGATTATTATGGAATACACTTATAAGACACAGGATACCTGTTCCACTGAAATTAAACTTAATATTGATGGAAATGTGGTCACAAATATTTCTTTTACAGGAGGATGCAATGGAAACCTGAAAGCAATACCTCTGCTTGTTGATGGCTGGACAGTGGAAGAGATTGAGAAAAAACTGTCGGGCGTGATCTGCGGACGCAGACCAACTTCCTGTGCAGACCAGCTTGCCAGAGCCTGCAGGGCGGCATATGAAGAACAAAAAGAGGAGGGACAGGCATGAAAATAGAAGTAAGATATTACACAAGGTCGGGGAATACTAAAAAGCTTGCGGAGGCTATTGCAAAAGCGGTAGGAGCAGAGGCAAAGACGGTTGAAGAGCCGCTCCGGGAAGATGTTGACATCCTGTTCCTTGGCAGTTCTGTCTATGCGTATGGGGTAGATGACAGCATTAAAAAGTTTATTTCCAACATTGATGTAACGGTGGGTAAAGTTGTAAACTTCAGTAC
>CAMWJV010000117.1 GCA_947174665.1 uncultured Lachnospiraceae bacterium | reverse complement strand
GTACCTGATAGGCTGTGCTTATTATCTCGCCGGAAAATGGCGTACCACTCAGTGGCTTGCTGAAAATACAGATCAGGAAGGTGATATTTTGAGCGCCTTTTTTGAATTTGCAAAGTTATACCGCTATCTGATTCATTTTAACGGCAACAATTTTGATTTGCCCTTTATCATCCAGAAGTGTGAGCAGCTTTCACTTCCTTTCAGCTTCGACCAGTTTCAGGGCATTGATCTGTACAGGCGGATTGCGCCCTACAAATTTTTTCTGAAGCTTCCCAACTGCAAGCAGAAAACTCTGGAGCAGTTTCTGGGAAACGAACGCAAGGATCCGTTTTCCGGAGGTGAACTGATCGGACTTTACCACGATTATGTGAAAAATCCCAATGAGTTTTCCGAGAACGCCCTTTTCATGCACAATGCCTCCGATCTTAGGGGAATGCTGGAGACTCTGCCCATGCTGGCATATTATGATTTATTTAATCAGCCGGTGAAGGCGAAGAAGGTTCAGGCAAACTATTATAAAGACTCAAACGGCTGCTCCCGCAAAGAGCTGGTTATCACAATTGTGCCTGACACTCCTCTTCCAAAAGCGGTATTCACCTCCGCGGGTGGTTGTTACTTCCGTGGAAAGGGTTCCGAGGCCACATTAAAAATCCCCATTTATGATGAGGAACTGAAATACTTTTATTCCAACTATAAAGACTACTACTATCTTCCGACTGAGGACGTAGCGCTCCACAAGTCCGTAGCAGGCTTTGTTGACAAAGAACACCGCCTTCCCGCCTCTGCTGCGAACTGTTACACCAGAAAATTCGCAAGCTACCTTCCTCAATGGGATGTCGTGTTCGAGCCGTTTTTCAAGCGGGACTATAAAAGCAAAGAACTATTCTTTGAACTTACCGAAGATCTGAAAAAGGATCGTCAGGCATTTTCCGAATATGCCGCTCATGTGCTCACCATGATGGCATCTACATATTAAAAAGCAAAAAACCTCGGCCATTCCAAAAATGACCGAGGCTTTTTATGTACTACAAAGGCTTCTGATAAAAGAACGAGTTCTTCCTCTCAAACCCTATCTCCTTGTAATTCACAATCTGCTCTGTGCTTCCGATGAAAAGCACACCGCCGGGCGCAAGAGAATTAAAATACTTGCGGAAAACTTCTTCCTTAGCTTCTTCCGTAAAATAAATCAGCACATTCCGGCACACAATCATGTGGTATCCGGTAGCATAAGTGTCCTTCAGCAAATTATGCTCCTTAAACTCCACCCGTGCCTTAATCTCATCCGCCACTTTGAAGGATGGTCCCACCGGAGTAAAATATTTCTTTTTAAAGTCCGCAGGTACAGACTGAATGCTTTTGCTGTTGTACAAGCCCACCTTTGCCTTTGCAATAATCTGCTTATCCAAATCCGTAGCAAAAATCTTGATGTTTGTCAGCGGAACATGCTTGGACAAGGCCATTACCAGAGAATAAGGTTCATCACCGGTAGAACATGCGGCACTCCAGACCTTCAGATTATTTCCGAACTTCTTTATCAGCTCGGGAATCACCTGCTCATCCATCAGTTTCCACTGATCGGGATTGCGGTAGAACTCAGACACGTTGATTGTAATGTAGCTTACAAATTCCTCAAACAATTCCTTGTCCGTCTTCAACCCCTGTATATACTTGTCATAGCCATCAATCTTATGCTTTGCGATCAAAGTGTCTATCCGACGCTTCATCTGCTTTTCCTTGTAGCAGTTTAAGTCAATAGAAGTCATCGCAAATATTTCTTTTTTAAAATACTCATAATCATACGTCATGGCACGCACCATCCCGTCCTGTTTAATATTGTATTGCCAAATACCGAATCTATTCCTCTTCCTGTGCTGCAATTACCGCATCAATATCCACGGAAACCACATCTGCGTCAGAATCCTCATCCTCCTGCCCGGACTCGGGAACAAGCATTGCCTTAATGCTTAAGGAAATTTTTCTGTCCGCTTCGTTAAAATCAACCACCTTTGCGGTTACTTCCTCGCCAACGCTCAGCACATCAGACGGTTTCTCCACATGCTCCCTGGAAATCTGGGACACATGAAGCAGAGCGTCCACACCGGGCTCCAGCTCCACAAATGCACCAAAATCCGTCATTCTCGCCACCCTGCCGGTAACAACATTACCTACGGCATATTTGTCTGCCGCATCCTTCCAGGGATTCGCATCATCAAACTTCAGGGAAAGTGCAATTTTGCTGCCGTTAATTTCCTTGATCAAAACCTTCAACTGGTCGCCAACCTTGAACACCTTCTTGGGATGTTCAACACGTCCCCAGGACATTTCAGAAATGTGAAGCAGGCCGTCAGCTCCTCCCAGATCGATAAATGCACCGAAATCAGTGACATTTTTCACGGTTCCTTCCACAATATCTCCCTCGTGGATCCTCTCAAACAGCTCCTTCTGAAGTTCTGCCTTCTGTGCGGTGACAAGCTGTCTGCGGTCGCCGATATATCTTCTTCTCTTGGGATTATACTCACTGATCACAAACTCAATCTCCTGTCCCGCATACTTAGACAGATCTCTCTCATAGGTATCCGAAACAAGGCTTGCGGGGATAAAGATTCTCACCTCGTCTACAATGACACTCAGGCCCCCTTCCAGCACCTGCGCAACAGTTGCCTTCAGAACCTCTTTGTTATTATATGCTTCTTCAATTCTCTTATTACCTCTGTCTGCTGCAAGTCTCTTGTAAGTCAGCACCACCTGACCCTCGCCGTCATTTACCTTCAGAACCTTAACTTCCATGGTGTCGCCGGGCTTCACTACCGTGGTCAGGTCAACACTGGAATCATTGGTATATTCGTTTCTTGTAAGAATACCATCTGACTTGTATCCGATGTTTAACACGATCTCATCCGTTTTGACATCAATGACTGTGCCCTCAACTACCTCTCCTGAATGTATTGTCTTAATTGAATCTTCCAACATTTGTTCAAAAGTTAATTCTGACATAATTTTGAACCTCCTCGATTAATTTATTTGGGGTGGAAGCCCCCGCTGTAATACCCACCAGTCGAACAGATTTAGGCAGTTCTAAATGCAAGTCATCCAGTGTCTGTATAAAATAGGTCTCCGCACACTCCTCACTGCAAATATCATGCAGTTTTTTTGTATTGGAACTGTGCCTGCCTCCTATTACGATCATCACGTCAGCCTCTTCCGCAAGGGCTCTCGCGGAGCGCTGCCGCTCCTCTGTCGCGTTACACACAGTATTCACAACACTAACATTGTAACCTTTTTTTTCAAAAATTTCAACTATATAATAAAATTTATTGTAGTTAAATGTCGTTTGGGAGACAACGCAGATTTCCCGCCCTGCCGGCGGCACAAACTTTTCTGCTTCCTCAGCTGTTTCCAGCACCGTGGCCTCCCCCCGACACCAGCCCAGAATTCCTTCCACCTCGGGATGCCCCGGGTTTCCTACAATGACAATATGTTTTCCCTCTCCGCTCTCCTTCTCCACAATTCCATGGATACGCTTTACAAAAGGGCAGGTGGCATCCACACACTCCAGGCCCTTCTTCTCCAGGATTGCATAGACTGACTTCGGCACGCCATGAGCACGGATAATTACTGCCGCTGATTCCCCGTTTTGTTTCTGCGGAATATCCTTCTGAGAAGGAAGCGCTTCCAGCGCCTGTACATCCTCCAGCACCATAACTCCCTTTTCAGACAATTCCCGAATCACTTCCTCATTGTGCACAATTGGGCCGTATGTATATATAGTTTTCCCTTTTTTCAGCTGTTCATACACCGTGTCCACCGCGCGCTTCACGCCAAAGCAGAATCCGGCGCACCCGTCAAGCCTGACCTCCATAATCTTCTCCGTTTCCACAATTTTTGTAACGTTCAAAACAGGCAGTTACTGCTTGTCGCTGCAGAGCGAAATGATCTTTCCTATAACCTCCTCTATCGTCATGTCCGAGGTATCCACCGGAATCGCATCCTCCGCCTGCTTTAAAGGAGATGTCTCCCTGTGCATATCACGATAATCGCGCTCCTCAATATCCTCCCGGATTTTTTTCAGATCACAGGTCTCCCCTTTCAACGTCAGTTCGTCATAACGGCGCTTTGCCCGTACTTCACTGCTTGCGGTGAGATAAATTTTTTTCTGTGCATCCGGCAGCACACAGGTGCCGATGTCACGTCCGTCCATGATGCAATCGCTCTCCGCCGCCAGTTTCCGCTGCAGTTGCACCAGCTTCCTGCGTATCTCCGGTATGGGGCTGATGACGGATGCCGCGGTTCCGACCTCCTCGGTACGCAGCCGGGCGCTCACATTCTCCCCGTTCAGAAGCACCATCTGCATACCGTTCTCATAGCGTATGGTAACATCCACGTTTTTACAAGTCTCCACAATCTTCTCGCTGTCCTGCAGATCAATTTTCTGCTGCAGCACAAAAAGCGCTAAGGCGCGATACATCATGCCGGTATCTACATAAATAAGATTCATTTTTTTTGCCACCGCCTTCGCGATGGTGCTCTTCCCCGCACCTGCGGGGCCATCGATTGCTATGTTATAAGCCATATTATTCTCCCTTCCCGCTTTTTAGCGGCACTAACCACACTCCAATTACCGCATCTGTAAAGTACTCAGCCCCGCCAGATGCCCTGTTGACCAGGCAATCTGCAAATTAAAGCCGCCGGTCAGCGCATCCAGATCAAGCACCTCTCCGGCAAAATAGAGACCTTTTACCTTCTTTGATTCCATGGTAGAAGGAATAACATCCTTCACTGACACCCCGCCACCGGTGATGATCGCCTCCTCAAATCCCCTTGTACCCGTCACTGTCAGCGGAAAGTTCTTAATCAATTTCACAAAGGCACGCCTTTCTTCCCTGGTAACCTCGTTGACCTTCTTTTCAGGACAGACTCCTGACAGAGCGACCATAACCGGGATCAATTTTGTGGGGAACAGTGCCCCCAATGCGTTTTTAAACTGCCTGTTCCGGTTCTCTTCAAAGTCCCGAAGCAGCCGCCTGTCCAACTGCTCCTCGTCCATGGCCGGCTTCAGATCAATCAGCAGCTCCGTACCGCTGTCCTTTTTATAATAACTACTGGCCGTAAGAACCAGCGGACCGCTGACACCAAAATGTGTAAAAAGCATTTCGCCAAAGCCCTCATACACTCTGCGGCTTCCGCACACCATCCGCAGGGAAACATTTTTCAGAGAAAGCCCCATCAACTGCCCGCACCATGGTTCCTTTACCTGTAAGGGAACCAGCGCCGGCCTGGGTTCCACTACTCTGTGCCCGGTCTTCTCTGCAAAACGATATCCGTCCCCTGTAGATCCGGTAGCGGGATAAGACATGCCGCCGGTACAAATAATGCATTTGTCCCCGTGTATGACACGGCCATCCGAAAGCAGCACTCCCGCAAATACCATTTCCTGCGGACGCATAAAAATATCAACTGCTTTTGTATTCAGCATTACTTCCACGCCGTATTTTTTCAATTCACGCTGAAATGCCCCTATAACATCCGAAGAGTGGTCGGATACCGGAAACACTCTGTCTCCCCGCTCTGTCTTCAGCCGGCAGCCCGCCTGTTCCAGAAAATCCATAACATCTGTATTGTTAAATCCGTAAAAGGCACTGTAAAGAAACTTTCCGTTGGAGCAGACATTTGCAAATAATGCATCCATGTCTGCGGCATTGGTCACATTGCAGCGCCCCTTTCCTGTAATGAACAGCTTTTTCCCCAGCTTTTCGTTTTTCTCAATCAGGCAGACACTGCCGCCGGCCCGGGCTGCCGCCACCGCCGCCATCATGCCCGCCGGCCCGCCGCCCACGACTATCACCCTATCCATACTGTCCGCCTCCGTTTTCCTCCCGTCAAAAAAAATGATGAAGAACGCTGTCTTTGCGTTCTTCCGGGAGTAATTTAGTTTCATTTGGGCTGTTTCCTTTAACAGCCCTGGTGAAACTTTACTCCCTGTCTTCCTTGCGGAGGGAATAATTCAGCATCGGCTCATCGTCAATAAAATTGATTTCGTCATTCAGATAAACCTGATAATTGTTCCAGGTCTCCTCCAGCATCTCCAGATTCCGTTTCACTTCCTGAGGACATTTCAGGCACAGTGCAACCACCAATGCATTGATAACACTTAAGGGTGCCACCAGAGAGTCCACAATAGAAACCATATCGCTTCTCGCCAGAAGGTTGCAGGAGGAATACAGGTTCATAGGAGAATGAGTGGAATCCGTTATAGCGATTACCTTGGCATTTCTGTCGCTGGCAAACTCCATTGCCTTCAGAGTACGCATTGAATATCTGGGAAAACTGATTCCAATGAAACAGTCCTTCTCATTAATTCTTATCATCTGCTCAAAGGTCTCACTGACACTGGTGGTTTTTAACAGCACCACACCTCCTCTGACCATGTTGAGGTAAAAGTGCAGAAATTCCGCCAGAGGCTCATTACTGCGCAATCCCATGATATAGATTGTTTCCGCCTCCAGAATGGTATTCACCGACAGTTCGAAGGCCGTGGGATCCAGATGATCTATCGTATGCTGAAGCTTTTCAATATCAGCTGTTATTACAGAGGTAAGCACCTCAGACTGGGAACTTCTGCCATATTTTGCGTCTATCTTCTGAACGCTGCTGAGTTTTCCCTTGACACACTCCTCCAACGCTCTCTGAAACTCCGGGTATCCCTCATACCCGATGCCGGAGGCAAACCTCACCACGGTGGATTCACTGATTCCCAGCATTTCCCCAAGTCTTGCCGCCGTCATAAACACTGCCTGGTCATAATGTTCCAGAATAAATGTGCCGATGGCCTTGTGGCTCTTGCTCATCTTATTATACTTATCCGATATTCTGCTCAACACATCGTACTCTTTTCCCACATTTCCCTCCACTTGCGAGTTTCTTTCCGCTCTGCCCGCTATACTTCAGACATGAAAGTCCTGCATGAGTGTTCCAGCAGTTCAAGCGTGTCCACATCGGACAGATCATAATCCCCTGTCAGCGACATACAGGCTGCACCGTGTATCAAAATCCACATCCTCATAAACAGGCTCCCGGGATCCGGACAACCTGCAGATTTTGCAAGATTAATTTCATATACCACATTACCTTCCCCGCCGTTTAAGAGTTCATACATGCCCTTCCGCCCAGGCCTGCTGTTTACGAACAGCAACTCAAACAGGTGTTTTTCTTCGCGTGCAAACGCTATGTATGCCATGCCCAGATTGGAAAAGGGAGCCTTCCCTATCCTGGGATACAGGCTGTAGTAATCCTGAAAAAATTGTGCGGCTCTCTCATAAACTGCATCCCAAAGCTCATCCATATTCTTATATACCCGGAAAATGGGCTGTGTGGAACAGCCGGCCTTCGCCGCCACCCGCCTGGCTGTCACGTTGGAAAAGCCTTCCTCTCTGGTCATCGCAAACGCGGTATCCAATATCATCTGTAATGTTATTGTTTCCTTTCGTGCCATAGCACTCTCCCCTCAATCTCATCTGTCCGGCAGCCCGTTGTCTCAGGCCCCGTTGGTAACATATGTTATGTTACAGAAATATTTCTCATCTGTCAAGTGATTCCTTCTTAAATAAAGATTTCTGCAAGGTTGGACTGTAATGTTGCAAACGCAGGGATATCCCTTCAGGAACACCCCTGCCCTTAAGCTTTTACTGCCCTTAATACATCATGATTTTTCTCTTCCCCGTAGTATTTCACCATGAGCGCTCCTTCAATTATACCGTCCGTGCACTTCGGTGTCAACAATCTTTGCAGCAGGGCCTCTGATTTGTTTATCATGGAAATCCCCGCCAAAAGTATTTCTCTCTTTGGCGGGGATAACAATTATATTTACCTTTATTATACGGGATATGCTCCGTTCTTCGTATCCGCCTGGGTCATATCGACCTTCTCCTGCTGTGCCTGCCGGTATTTAAAGAAATCCATGGCAACCTGGGGGAACAGCGCATAGGACAGGACATCCTCATCCTGCTGCTTCCACTCCTTCATTTCATTCTCCAGCTTATCCATCTCATTGCTCAGTGTATCCGCAAAACGTCCGGTCAGCCTGGTCTCTCCGGGAATTACCTTATCAATGACCTCCTGGCTCATAGGCTTTACGGTCTGTCCGTACTCGCCGCGAAGCACTGCCTTGGTCTCCTTTGTAGCCATCTTATATCTCTCACCCATAAGCACATTGAATACTGCCTGAGTTCCCACAATCTGGGACGAAGGAGTAACCAGCGGGGGCTCACCCAGATCTTTACGAACCTGAGGAATCTCTTTCAGCACATCATAATATCTGTCTTCTGCGTTCTGCTCCTTCAACTGACTCACCATGTTGGATAGCATGCCGCCGGGCACCTGGTAAAGCAGTGTCTTAATGTCAACGCCCATAACCTTAGGATTAAGCAGGCCGCTCTTCAGGCACTCATCTCTGAAAGGACGGAAATAATCCGCAATCTCCGCCAGCAGATTCTGGTCAAAGCCGGTGTCATAAGGCGTACCGCGGAAGGTTTCCACCATAACCTCTGTTGCCGGCTGGGATGTTCCCATAGCCAGGGGACTCATAGCGGTATCGATGACATCCACTCCCGCTTCCACTGCCTTCAGGTAAGTCATGCCCGCCACACCGGAGGTGTAGTGAGTGTGCAGCTGAATCGGAAGCTTTGTGTTTTCCTTCATTGCTGCAATCAGCTCACTTGCCTTGTAAGGAACCAGCAGGCCTGCCATGTCCTTGATACAGATGGAGTCAGCACCCATTTCCTCAATCTTCTTTGCCATATCTGCCCAGTATTCCAGAGTATATGCGTCACCCAGGGTGTAGGACAGGGCTACCTGCGCATGGCCTCTGCCTTCCTGCTGCTTCATCCTGTTGGTAGCGTTCACCGCTTCCTGCAGGTTGGGCAGATAATTCAGACAGTCAAAGATACGGATTATGTCGATACCGTTTGAAATAGATTTCTGTACAAACGCATCCACAACATCATCCGCATAGGGTCTGTAACCCAGGATGTTCTGCCCGCGGAACAGCATTTGCAGCTTCGTGTTTTTAAAGCCGTCACGCAGCCTGCGAAGTCTGTCCCAGGGATCTTCCTTCAGGAAGCGCAGGGATGCGTCAAAGGTTGCGCCGCCCCAACATTCTACAGAATGATATCCAACCTTATCCATTTTTTCCACAATGGGAAGCATGAATTCAGTGGGCATTCTGGTTGCAATCAGAGACTGGTGCGCGTCACGCAGTATAGTTTCCGTAATTTTAATCGGTTTTTTTGTAGTTTCTGACATTGCGAATCTCCTCCACGTTTTATATTTTAGAACGAAATTGCCTTGCACAGCATCATTCTAAGCTGTGCATTCATAAGCCCGTCAGGGCTTGTTTCATTTCCGGCATATCTGGCACACTTTCTTTAAGCAATGCCATTCATAAGCCCTGACGGGCTTATTTCATCGCGCTATGCGCGATATACATCCGAGATTGATCACCTTGCTGCTCGTGCAAGCACGGCAGCCGGGCGTAATGCTTTGCATTCTAAGCTGTGCATTCATAAGCCCTATCGGGCTTATTTCATCGCGCTATGCGCTCTATATGTCCGAAAGTAAATACCCGCCTGCTCGTGCAAGCACGGCATACGTGTATTTACTTTCGTCCATGCACAGCTTAAAAGACCCCGAATATGGCCATGAAGGTACCTGCGGCCACGGCTGTTCCGATTACACCGGCCACATTAGGCCCCATAGCATGCATCAGCAGGAAGTTTGTAGGATCTGCCTCAGCACCTACCTTCTGGGACACACGGGCCGCCATGGGAACGGCGGAGACGCCCGCGGAACCGATCAGCGGGTTCACCTTGCCGTGAGTTGCCTTACACATCAGCTTGCCGAACAGGACGCCGGCAATTGTACCAAAAATGAACGCCAGTAAACCAAGTCCCACAATCTTTAGAGTATCCCAGTTCAGGAATGCCTCTGCACTGGTAGTAGCGCCCACAGAGGTTCCAAGCAGAATAACCACAATGTACATCATGGCATTGGAAGCCGTCTCTGTCAGCTGTCTTACCACACCTGACTCCCTGAACAGGTTACCCAACATCAGCATACCTACAAGCGGAGCCGTAGTAGGAAGGATCAGGCTCACCACAATGGTTACAATAATGGGGAACAAAATCTTCTCCAGCTTGGAAACAGGCCGAAGCTGTCCCATCTTAATCTTTCTCTCCTCCTTTGTGGTAAAGAGCTTCATAAAGGGAGGCTGAATGACGGGTACCAGCGACATGTAGGAATAAGCCGCCACTGCGATAGGCCCCATGATCGCCGTCTGTCCCAGCTTACTTGCCAGGAAGATGGAGGTAGGGCCATCAGCACCTCCGATAATGGAAATTGCCGCAGCTGCCATGTCATTGAAGCCCAGGGCGATAGCCCCGAAATACGCGGCAAAGATACCAAACTGTGCCGCCGCTCCCAGCAGAAAGCTCTTGGGATTGGCAATCAGCGGGCCGAAATCCGTCATGGCGCCCACTCCCATGAAAATCAGAGAGGGCAGAATCGCCAGCTCGTCTAGTTTATAAAAATAATACAGCAGTCCGCCCACACCATTCGAGGCATCCTCCGCGTGAAGCATGCAGTCGGGATAAATATTTACCAACAGCATGC
>CAMWJV010000116.1 GCA_947174665.1 uncultured Lachnospiraceae bacterium | reverse complement strand
ACACCACCGGGGAGGATCCGCATATTCTGATCAACCCCAGGATCGTGGAGACTTCCGGTGAGCAGACCGGTCAGGAGGGATGCCTGAGTGTGCCGGGGAAATCAGGCCAGGTCACCAGACCGAATTATGTCAAGGCGGTGGCCCTGGATGCCAACATGAAGGCATATGAGCTGGAGGGGACGGAGCTTCTTGCCCGGGCTATCTGTCATGAACTGGATCACCTGGACGGTCATCTCTATGTGGAGAAGGTAGAGGGAGAACTCCAGGATGTGAAAGCTGACGAAGAGGAAGCAGACTAGAGGGAAAAGAGGAACAATATGAAAATGATTTTTATGGGCACGCCTGACTTTGCGGCAGGAGCACTTCGGGCGCTGATAGCGGCAGGACATGACATTGCCGCGGTGGTGACCCAGCCGGACAAGGCGAAAGGGCGGAGCAGGGAACCGGTTCCCTCTCCCGTGAAGGTCTGTGCGCTGGAGCATAACATTCCGGTTCTGCAGCCTAAAAGAGTAAAAGCGCCGGAGTCGGTGGAGGAACTGAAAGCATACCGGGCGGACATATACATTGTTGCGGCCTACGGACAGATTTTGTCCCAGGAGATCCTGGATCTTCCGAAATACGGATGTCTGAATATTCATGCCTCCCTTTTGCCGAAGTACAGGGGAGCGGCGCCTATCCAGCACGTCATCATCGACGGCGAGGAGCGGACGGGAATCACCATTATGCAGATGGATGCCGGGATTGACACCGGTGATATGCTGTATAAAAAGGAAACGGTCATTGCGCCGGAGGATACGTATGAGACATTGCACGACAGGCTTATGGAACTGGGCGGAGAGGCTGTCACAGAGGCGCTGATGCTGCTGGAGCAGGGGAAGCTGATACCTGAAAAACAGGATGACAGCCAGAGCTGTTATGCCCCTCTCATCGGAAAGAGTATGGGAGAGATTGATTTCACCAAAACAGCTGTGGAAGTTGACAGACTGATTCGGGGGATGACACCCTGGCCCAGCGCATATACGGGACTCAGAGGCAGACAGCTCAAGATATGGAAGGCGGTTCCGGACACGAAAAGGGATGTATCCGGACATGTGCCGGGGGAGATACTAAGCGTGGAGAAGGACTCTGTGACGGTAGCCACAGGTAAGGGCGTTTTAACACTGCTGGAGCTTCAGACAGAGGGTAAAAAGCGGATGACTGCCCATGACTTTCTGCTGGGAGTAAAGCTGCAGCCCGGAGAGATTTTAGGGCTGACGGACACCGTTAAGCCGTAAACGAAAGGAAAAGGAGATTGATATGCCATACTATTATTTTGATTACACTTACATTCTTGTCATCATCGGCATGGTGATTTGCCTGGGAGCCAGTTTCCGTGTAAACAGTGTTATGAAAAAATACGGCAAGGTGGGAAATTCTACAGGGATTACCGGCGCGGAGGCGGCAAGGCGCATTCTGGACAACGAAGGGCTGTACAATGTACAGATCGAATGCCTTCAGGAGGAGAGAGGGGATCATTACGACCCAAGAACCAACACCGTGCGCCTGTCATACCAAAATTATAACGAGGCCTCTGTCACTGCCGTGGGGGTTGCGGCTCACGAGTGCGGCCATGCCATCCAGCATGCGAAAGGCTATTCACCGCTGAATTTCAGGACGGCGCTGGTCCCGGTAGTGAATATCGGGAGCAAACTGGGGATGCCTCTTATCATACTCGGAGTGATCTTAAGCTGGAATAATGTATTGATTCAGATTGGCATCTGGGCATTCTCGCTGGCGGTTTTGTTTCAGCTTGTGACTCTTCCGGTAGAGTTCAATGCATCCTCCAGAGCCATTGCGAAGATTGACCAGTACGGTCTGGTGAGTACGGAAGAAAACAAGGGCTGCAAAAAGGTGCTGAGTGCGGCGGCAATGACTTATGTGGCGGCAGCGGCATCCTCAGCTCTGCAGCTGCTGCGGTTGATCTTGATATTTGGCGGCGGCAGAAGGAGAGACTGACTGTGGCGGAGAATCAACAGAAAAACGCAGGGGGAACTGCCAACAGGTCCAACAGACAAAACACAAGGGGGATTTCCAGGGAAATCCCCCTTGAGATTCTGCTTACTCTGGAGCGGGAGAAGCAGTATTCCAATCGGCTGATCAAGGCCGTGCTGGATAAGTATGATTATCTGGACGCCCGTGACAAGGCCTTCATCAAGCGGATGACAGAGGGAACGCTGGAACGGCAGCAGGAGCTGGATTACTATCTGGACTGTTTTTCCTCCCATCCGGTGAAAAAAATGAAGCCTTTTATCAGGTGTCTTCTGCGTATGAGCGTCTATCAGATGTTATATATGGATTCCGTGCCGGACAGTGCGGTCTGCAACGAGGCATGCAAGCTGGCGGCAAAGCGCGGCTTCGGATCTCTGCGGGGGTTTGTCAACGGTATCCTGCGGAATATATCCAGAAACAAGGACAGCCTGCCGCTGCCGGACGAGAGTACGGAACCTTTAAAGTACCTGTCGGTCAGGTATTCTATGCCTGAGTGGATTGTGCAGTTTTGGCTGGATGAATACGGCAGGCAAATCACGGCGGCAATGCTGGAGGGGCTGATGGAGATTCATCCGGTTTCACTGCGGTTCCGTGGAGGTCTTTCTGCTGAGGAGGCGGAGAAACTTTTCAGCGAGGTCATGGAAAGAGGAGCCGTTTTGAAGGAAAGTCCTTATCTGTCCTGTGTCAGGCTGCTGGAGCACGGGAGCAATATCGGTGAACTGCCCGGATTTGCGGAGGGAAAGTGGATAGTACAGGATGTGAGTTCCGCGCTGGCCGTAGAACTGGCCGGAATCAGAGAGACGGATTTTGTGTTGGATGTGTGCGCCGCTCCCGGAGGTAAAAGCATCTTTGCGGCGGAAAAGGCGGCGAAGGTACTGAGCAGGGATGTGTCGGAGGAGAAGACAGATCTGATTCGGGAGAACGTAACCCGCATGAGGGCGGAGAATATCGAAGTCCAGACCTGGGATGCGACCTGCTTTGATGAGACATATGAGGGAAAAGCGGACGTGGTCCTGCTGGATGTACCCTGTTCCGGGCTGGGAGTCATGGGCAAGAAGCGGGACATCAAGCACCGGGCCAGCCGGGAGGGCATGGAGAGTCTGCGCCCATTGCAGAGAGAGATTGCCCGGGTGTGCAGCGGGTATTTAAAGCCCGGAGGAACGCTGCTTTACAGTACCTGTACCGTCAATCCGGAGGAAAATGAAGAGATGGTGCGGTTTCTGACAGGGGAGCTGGGCCTGATTCCCGTGCCTTTGGAGGAGAGCCTGCCGGAGCTGTTGTTGAAGCAGAAGCGGGAGACAGAAGCCCTGCGGGACAGGGAAGGAAGAAATCATGGGCTGACGGCTGAAGAGCGACGTGCGTGCATCCAGCTCCTGCCGGGATACATGGATGCAGACGGATTCTTTATCGCAAGGCTTGGAAAGCCGGCGGCATGTCTGAAAGGTTGAAACAGGAAATATGGAAGAAAAGAAGGATATTAAATCCATGACGCTGTCCGGGCTGGCAGAGGATCTGACTGCTCTCGGAGAGAAGCCCTTTCGGGCAAAGCAGATGTATCAGTGGATGCATGAGAAGCTGGCGGGAGGATTTGAAGAGATGACAAATATTCCCGGTCAGCTTCGGGAGAAGTGTGCCCTGAAATACACTTACACACTGCCGGAGGTGGTGCAGGTTCAGAAGTCGGAAATCGACGGGACGAAGAAGTTTTTGTTCCGGCTGGCGGACGGAAATGTAGTGGAGAGTGTGTGGATGAAATATAAGCACGGCAAGAGTGTCTGCATCTCATCACAGGTGGGCTGCCGGATGGGCTGCCGGTTCTGCGCTTCCACTCTTGGCGGATTGGAGCGCAGCCTTCTGCCATCGGAAATGCTGGAACAGGTCTATTCTATTCAGAGGATAACGGGAGAGCGGGTTTCCAATGTGGTGGTAATGGGAATCGGAGAACCTTTGGACAATTATGAAAATTTGCTGACCTTTCTGGAGATACTGACGGATGAGAACGGCCTTAACATCAGTCAGAGGAGCGTGACGGTGTCCACCTGCGGCATTGTGCCCCGGATGAGGCAGCTGGCGGACGAGAAACTGCAGATTACCCTGGCGTTGTCCCTGCATGGAACTACTGATGAGAAGCGGCGGAGACTGATGCCCATAGCAAATAAGTACAGCATAGACGAGTTGATGGAGGCATGTGCCTATTATTTTAAGCAGACCGGGAGAAGGATTACCTTTGAGTACAGCCTGGTGGGCGGCGTGAACGATTCGGAGGAGGATGCGGAACAGCTGGCCGCGCTTGCAAGGCCTCTGGCCTGCCATGTCAATCTGATTCCCGTGAACCCTGTCAGGGAGCGCGGCTATACTGACCCAACCGGAATGCAGGTGCGGGCATTCCGGGAAAGGCTTGAAAAAAATAAGGTAAATGTCACTGTGAGAAGAGAAATGGGCAGGGACATCGACGGGGCCTGCGGACAGCTGCGCAATCGCTATGCAGGGACAGTAACGGCTGGGGACGATAATGCACCGGACAGATGACAGGTGATGTTGTGGCTTGCCCTTTTCTGCTTGGTGTGCTAAAATACTTTGATGGTAAGTTTTAGAAGAGAAATCGGACTTTGGAGGAAACTAAAGCGTGATTAAGACGTTTTCTGTAACCAATATCGGCAAAAAAAGAAAATTAAACCAGGATTTTGTGTATACCTCTGAGGCGCCGGTAGGTCATCTGCCGAACCTGTTTATTGTGGCGGACGGTATGGGAGGCCACAATGCGGGGGACTATGCCTCAAAGCTGGCTGTTGAGACGATGGTGGAGGAAATAGCCTTATCTGCGGAAAAGGAGCCGGAGGCTGTTCTGAGAATGGCTGTTGAGAAGGCGAACGCGATGGTAAACAGGAGTGCAAAGAAGGCTCCGGAGCTGGAGGGAATGGGAACTACGGTAGTGGCAGCCAGCATTGAGGGCAGCACTCTTTCCGTGGCAAATGTGGGCGACAGCAGGTTATATGTGGTGGGAGGACATGAAATCAGACAGATTACCCGGGATCACTCCTGGGTTGAGGACATGGTCAGAAGCGGTGGAATGGGAAGAGAAGAGGCCAGGAACCACCCCGATAAAAATATTATTACCAGAGCAGTAGGTGCGGAGGACTCCGTAAAGACAGACTTTTTCAGCGTAACGCTGAGAGAGGGAGATATGATTCTCATGTGTACGGATGGACTGACTAATATGCTGAATGACGAGGAAATCCGCATGGTACTGGACGGAGCCAGGGACATTGCGGAGAAAGCCGAAGAACTTGTACGCAGAGCCAATGAGAATGGCGGCAGGGATAACATCAGTGTGATACTGATCGAACCCGGCCGGTAAGGGGATTCGGACCAGGGCATGGCAGTCGCCCGGACAGAATGGTTGAATGGAGAGCATATATGGTTAAGATCGGAATGATGATAGGAGACCGGTACGAGATACTTGAAAAGATCGGAACCGGTGGCATGTCAGATGTATATAAAGCAAAATGCCATAAGCTGAACCGCTTTGTGGCAGTGAAGGTTCTAAAGCAGGAATTCAGTGAAAACGCAAATTTTGTATCCAAATTTCGCATTGAGGCCCAGGCGGCAGCAGGGCTGATGCATCCCAATATAGTCAATGTGTATGATGTGGGAGAAGAAAACGGTATCTACTATATCGTTATGGAGCTTGTAGAGGGAATCACTCTCAAAAAATATATTGAAAAAAAGGCGAGACTATCCTATAAAGAGGCAGTCAGCATTGCGATACAGGTGGGTATGGGAATTGAAGTTGCCCACAATAACCATATTATTCATCGGGACATCAAGCCTCAGAATATTATTATTTCCAAGGATGGAAAGGTAAAGGTGACGGACTTCGGCATTGCAAAAGCAGCCACCAGCAATACCATTACCTCCAATGTCATGGGTTCTGTGCATTATACTTCACCGGAGCAGGCGAGAGGCGGCTACAGTGATGAGAAGAGCGATATTTATTCTCTGGGCATCACTATGTTTGAGATGCTTACGGGAAGAGTGCCCTTTAACGGGGAGACTACGGTAGCAATTGCCATAAAGCATATCCAGGAGGAACTCCCCTCCCCGAAGGATTTTGTGCCCGAGATACCCGGTGTGGTGGAGAGCATTGTGCTGAAATGCTGTCAGAAGTCTCCGGAGCGCAGGTATCAGAGCGCTCAGGAGTTGATTGCAGATTTAAAGCAGTCGCTGATGAATCCTGACGAGGATTTTGTAGTGCAGAATGATGTGGAGATGGACGGGGATACCCGGATGATCACCGAGAGTGAAGTGGCGCAGATCAAGAGGCGGACAGCTTATCAGGAGGAGTACCCGGAAAGAGAAGAGATTATGCGCCTCCGCTCCGACACAGAGGCCATGTATGAAAATGAAGAGGAACCCGAAGACAGGGATGATTATGATTATAACCCCAGGATGGAGCGTGTGACCACTTTTCTGGCTGTTCTGGCCGGAATAGTTATTTGTATTATTCTGATCATTCTGGTGGTGAATGTGATCAACGGAATCGGAAAGGAGCCCGGAGAATCCGGGCAGAGCAGCGGCCCGATTCAGACGGGAGAAACAGATGAGGGAGATTCTTCCGATGAGTCAAAGCCTGAGGAGGTTGTCTACGTGCCCATGCCGAATGTCAGGGGTAAAACCGTGGAGGAAGTCAGGAACGAACTGAAGGACCTGGGACTGTATTCTGAGGTCGAATATGAGGAGTCCGACTCTCTGGAAGCGGGAATTGTCATCAGTGCAGACGTGACGGCGGGCTCGGATGTACCGGTGGGGAGCACTGTGACCCTGACGGCCAGCGCCGGACCGAGAGGTGATGTTGTGCCTTCCGTCATAGGGAAGACCTATGAGGAGGCGTATAACATACTGCTGGAGGGGGGCTTTAAGATTACGAAGCTGGAGGCCTATTCCAACACGGTGGAGGCCGGTATTGTGGCAATGCAGTCACCGGTGGCGGACAGTACGGTGCCCAAGGGAAGTGAGGTTGCCCTGACGGTGAGTCTTGGTCAGGAAAATGTGAAGGCGAAGGTGCCAAAGCTTCTGGGGCTGACAGAGATGGATGGAATGGTTGTGATAAAAGAGGCAAAGCTGCAGCTTGGGACAGTGAGCTATGAATACAATGATTCCTATGAGGTGGATCGGATCTGTTACCAGAGTTATTCTCCGGATCTGGAGGTGGATCAGGATACGGAGATCCAAATTACAGTGAGTCTGGGCCCGAAACCCACACCGGAACCCACACGTTACAGATGTAATGCCAGTATCGCCGCACCTACACTGGAAGAGGCGCCTGACTATGTCACCGGCTCTACTGTGACCCTGAAACTGGTGGCGGATGACGGGGTGGTGATTCTGGAGACAAGAACCTCAAGTTTCCCGTATTCCACAAACCACAATAATCTGAGCTCGTCGGGGGGAACGTTGACTGTGACGTACGAAGTGACCACACCACCTGAGTTCGAGATGGATGAGAACGGTAATCCGGTGGAGGTCAAGCCGGGAACCACAGAGACAAAATCCTTTACCAGAAGGATAGAATTTACACCGCAGTAGGACGGGAAGTATGCAGGGAAAGATTGTGAAAGGCATTGGAGGATTCTACTATGTACACTGCCGTGGGGCGGAAGGGGAATCCGGAATCTATGAATGCAAGGCCAGAGGGGTGTTCCGGAAGGATAACCGGAAGCCACTGGTGGGGGATGATGTGGAACTGGATGTGCTGGACGAGGAGAAGGCGCTGGGAAATATCAGGGAACTCCTCCCCAGACACAGCGAACTGATCCGCCCGGCGGTGGCCAATGTAGACCAGGCGCTGGTTATATTCTCCATCGTGAAGCCAAAACCCAATTTCAATCTGCTGGACAGATTTTTGATCATGATGGGGCAGCAGAAGGTTCCCTGCATTATCTGCTTTAACAAGCAGGATATAGATCAGGGGGAAGAAGGCGCAGAGTATCAGGAGATTTATGAAAAATGCGGTTACAGGACTTTACAGATCAGTGCAAAGCTGGGAACGGGAATTGAGGAGCTGAAAACGCTTCTGGCAGGGAAGACCACCACGGTGGCCGGACCCAGCGGTGTCGGAAAGTCCTCCGTGGTCAACAGCCTCCAGTCGGGAACCGTCATGGAGACGGGACAGATCAGCGAAAAGATTGAGAGGGGAAAACATACCACCAGGCATTCCGAACTGATTGCCATGGAGGAGGATACTTATATTTTAGATACGCCGGGTTTCAGCTCCCTTGGCCTGTTTGACCTGGAAAAAGAGCAGCTTGCGGCGTATTATCCGGAGTTTGCCGAATATGAGAAATATTGTAAATTCGGAGGCTGTGCTCATGTGGCGGAGAAGGTCTGCGGCATCCGGGATGCGGTGGAGCAGGGAGAAATCAGCCGGATGCGGTATGGAAATTATTGTCTTCTGTACGGAGAGCTGAAGGACAGGAAGAAATTTTAGGGCAGACGAAATATATGAAAAAAAGAAGGATAGCAGAAATAATCACAGGTGTTTTCTTTCTATTGGCAGGATGCAGTACAGATATTGACAATATGGGTATTTCCCCGCAGGAAGTGCAGTCGGAAGATAGGATGGCAGAGTCTGCACTGATAAGTGGCGGATGCGGGAAGGATATTGCCCAGACAGCGGAAGATGTACCGGAGGCAGCAGCGTCGGATATAACAGAGGCGCTGCTGCCTGCTGTTTCTTATACAACGGCATATCGGCAATTTTTGGAAGCATATGTGAAAGAAAACAGATTTGCACATAGGGCCAGAGTTATGCTGGCTTTGATTGATGACGATAATGTTCCGGAATTATTATTGATAGAAGACAACAGCCATTCGGCGGGGGTAAAAGTTTATACATATTATCAGGGATCGGTGATAGAATTGGGTGAATTCGGCTCTATAGGATACATGCACTATGTGGAAAGGGGCGGGATGATCCACAGCGGTTTTGCAGGGATGGGTGAATGTGACACTGCTTTTTATCATGTGGAGGCTGGAGAGGCGAAGCTGGTCTGTTCAATGATGGAAGGTCAGCCTCTTGAAGGTTCCCCATTCTATGAAATAGACGGCGTTAGCGTTACGGAAGAAGCATATGATAAAAAATGGGAAGAACTGTATGATGCATACGAATATGTAGTAATCAGATATGATGATGCTTTGGCTATTTGGGAATCGGACCTAACGGATTTACTTGAAGAGGCCAAAGATGCATTGCTTTTACAGAGAGGATCTCCCCGGCTTGAGGAAATGATGGCGGAGCAGTCGGAGGTATTGGAAGGATACGGAGCATTTTTGGCAGAATATGTACCGCAGAGGACAGGGGATGACAGTGAGGAAGTTCCCGGCTGTGCCTTGATTTATCTGAACGATGATGATGTTCCGGAACTTATCGTGATGGAAGGATATGCACACACATGCGGCGCTTCCGTTTATACTTTTGAAGAAGGGGAGGTAATTCCCATTGGAGAATACGGACAGTACGGGACCATGTTATATCGGGAAAAAGAAGGAATCGTATTCGATGACTACGAAACAGAGGTATCGGAGGAACAATACAGGGAAGTTTGTGATAAGTGGAATGAGACCGGATACAGAGTGGTAGATTACAGCATGTGCCATACCCTGGCAGATGTCAATATACAGAGAACTTTGACGGAAGAATTAGAGAATCTGATTCTGACACAGAAGGAAGTGTTGAAACAAAATGTACTTATTGCCGCAGGCGCGCAGGAGAGTAAGATTTTATTATTGGATTATGATGATTATGACAGGGATGGCAAGTGTGAAGTATTCATGATCTGCGGGGATAGTTATGATGAACTTGGGACAGTGAAATGCAGAGGAGTGCTTTTTTTTGCGGGGTCAGACTGCTGCACTTTGCTGCGGGATCAGCATTACCGCATGATAGACGGAAAAATGAAATTCGGTTCGGACAGGAAGTATTTATTTTTTTATACGGATTATAATTTTACGGCGAATATCAGTGAATTATGGACAGTGGAAGACGGGAAGCCGATAGAAAGTGAGTTTTCTCAAATCGGGCAGGTGGTATACCGCGGAGGAAATGATTTCGAAATATGGATGGATACATATGATCATTTTTATGGAACGGTTGATGACCTGTGGTGGGGACATACCTATAAACCGTATTTCTATTTTTATAACCACAGCAGTAACCGGATTGAAGCTTATGGGGGAGAGATTATTTCCGGGGAGGCGTTTGCGGAACTTAGTGGAACCAATCTCATAGAAGAGATAGAAGCGGAAGGGTATACGGTTGAGACGATTATACAGTGGGAAAATGATATTGTGACAATTAATTATGTAATTCCGGCAGATGACAATAATTCTTTAGGAGACATTACTTATGAAAATGTTATTTGGGATAATAGGGTAAAGGATTTCTGGGAAAAGGATGTGCGTGGTGTCACTTCATGGGAGAATGCGGGAGAGGGAGGAAGTTTTCGGATGTAAAATTGAGGAGGATGTGTATGAAAAAACACAAATTTACTTTTTTGGCAACCAGTATGTTAATGGGATTAATTCCACTGCTTGTGGCAGCAGTCACAATATCCACCGTGGCGATCTATAAAACAAAAAGTAATCTGGAAGAGAGAATGTATTTACAATTACAGGCATGTGCCATATCGGTAAGAGAATATTTTGAATGGGATATCAATGAAGATATTCTTGAAGTGGATGAGGTCAGTCTGGATTTTATTGACAGCCTTACTGTTCAGGATGTGGATCTTACATTGTTTCTTGAGGACGTAAGGTTTATTACATCAATTTATAACGAGGCCGGAGAACGTAATGTAGGGACAAAAGCGTCAGAGGGAATTTGGGATCTTGTGAAACAGGGAGAGGATTATTATACTAATGGGACGATGATCGGGGGAAAGGCGTACTATGTGTATTATACTCCCGTTTGTAGTGAAGACGGTGAGATTATCGGAATGGCATTTGCGGGAATGCCGGAATCCCTTGTAA
>CAMWJV010000115.1 GCA_947174665.1 uncultured Lachnospiraceae bacterium | reverse complement strand
CCCAGACAGTATATTTATAATCCATAATTCCCGCACCTTGAAAGGTAAAATAGAGAACAAGCACCCCCGCCGAAATTACTGTTGCAAAAAAAGGAAATACTCCCGCCAGACACTCTCTCCACGCTTTCGCAGACTTCCGAGTCTGTGAAAATCTCCCGATACAATCCAGCACTACCCCCCCAGCCAGAAGCACAAGCGAAACCGTAAACCAACTGCATGACACCTTCACATAATATTTTGCCAGAACCGGCGTCCCATTCCGCATCATCTCATAGTTCCTGCCCGAGCCGGAATCATACGCATCCCCCTCCAGCTGCAAAGGCAGAATCACCGGCGTCACGCTGTAACCAAGCACATCCCAGCCAATCTGCCTCACCACCATAGGATAATGTTTACTCCACGCACGGCTTACCATTTTTCTCATGAGAGAATCCGCAGTTTCCGGTGTCATGGCATCCAGTTCCGGTTTTAAATACACATCCATATTACTTGGATAATAAGAGGTGGCCCATATCGTACCACTTGTGGCCAGATTGAATGTCTCCGGTTCTCTGCCCCAATCCACCCAGATTGTAGGCCAGCAGAACCGCTTTACAAGCAGCCAGTTCCAGCCTGAGGTATTGCTCCTGCCGCCTTCCCCGCTGCGCTCCGCAACATATCCGGCCGCCGCTACTGCCAGAAAGCAGACTGCAACCAGCAATCCCCTGAACCGACACTCTCTTTTTCGAAGCATTCCGGGCAGTCTTCTCAAAAGCAGTAAAAGAGGCAGAACCGCCCCCGGTATACAATATTTCGGCCAAAGCAGGCACTGTGCCGCAAAACAGGCAAGGCTCCCCCACAAGGCCTTTTCACCGGGCATGTCCTTCTCCCCTGCCGATTCGCACACACAGGAAATCTCCAAGAGCTCCAGTGAACCAACCAGTGAATAAGGAAGCAGCGCCAGATGACATTGCATTGCCATGGGCAGCGTCATCATTGCAAGACTGCCCCACAGACAAATTCGCATATCTCCGACATGCAGACTATTCAGCAGCCTGTAACCTGCATACAAAGCAGCGCCCAGCTGCAGCAGATAGATCAAACCGTACCCTCTTCCCGCCAGGCGCAGAAAAAACGGATACACTCCCATGTCAACAGGCGTAAATTCCTGAACTTTCGCAAAATTACCAACCATCCAGAAAAAGCCCAGGAATATCTGCACGGTAAAACCTATAAAAAGTATATATTTAATTACAAGCCGTACCGCTCCTGCCGCTTTTCTCATAAACACAATTCTCCCGCATTTTCATTCTAGCATTTTCTACCGTCATTTACAAGTCCTCCGATTTCCATAAAAAAGTCAAGCCATCCTGCAATGGGAATGCTATACTGATACCACATCGCGATGAAAGATTTAAACCGTAAACAATACAAACAAATACAGAATGAAAAGGATTCAACATGAGCTATTCAACATTGGCACACGCAATGATCAGTTATGTGGAATGTCACCTGGATAATTTCAGCCTGTCCGAAATGTCCAAGTGCTTCGGCTTTTCAGAAATCTATCTTCGGGAACTGTTTCTGAAAAGTGTCCATATGCCCATTATACAGTATTACCGAAAAAGGCGGACAATCGTCTCAGCTTTTGAGCTGTTGCACTCCGGCAAAACAATTATGGATATTGCATTAGAAAACGGTTTTTCCAATCACGAATCCTATACCAGAGCCTTTCGGAGGATTTTGGGCATGTCGCCCAGCCAGTTTCGGCTGAGCAGGCCGCTGATGGGCGGATTACAGCTGGATACGGGTGTCTTCGGTCTGGAGCAGCTCACCGAAAAAAAGAAAAGGAGTGATGTATTTATGGTCGCACAGCGTGACAACAGTACGATTCTGTACGGCATCCGTGAAATCAAATTCGGTGCCTACGATAGCAATACCATGTTTCCGATCTGCGTCAAAGCAGTGTCCGAATATCTGGGAGACGATATCTCCTATGCCTTCATTATGGCGGCAACGGGCGCAGCTTTCCGCCTGGTATGGAATCAGAATGAATGGGATTTAAGCAATATTGATCTCTATCACACGTTAAAGGACTCCAATGAGATATACGGTAACGGAGCAAAAGCCCTGGGAAGAGAATTCTCTTTTCTCGGAAGAGATGCTGATACTGCAAAAGAAGCTTTTACGGAGTATATCAAATCAAATCTGGCAAAAGGCTGCCCTGTGATCGCTCTGGGAATCATCGGCCCGCCGGAGCCCTGTATCATCGCCGGATATGATGAGGCGCAGGACGCAGTCATGGGCTGGAATTTTTTCCAGCATGACCCCGAATTTGCATCCGCAGTCAACACCATGGCAAACGGCTATTTCAGCTGTGCTGCCTGGTGGGAAAATACAGACACTCAGGCAGTAATGTGTATCGGCCCGTTGGCAGATTCCCCTCGCAGCCACAGGGAGATCATCAAAATGGCCGCAGACATTATGGAGCCACGGTATGAGGGGCCCTACGCCAAGGGTCTGACGGCTTATGATGCATGGAAAGATATGCTGCTGGACGAAAAATGGTTTGAAAACAACGGCAGCTTCGATTCCCTGTTTTCCATGCTGCTGGTTCAGAATGATGCCATGACCTGCATCGGCGATGGACGGAAATGGGGTGCGGAATATTTTAAGGAGCTGGCCGGGACATACGAAAAAACAGAGGCTTCTCTGTGCTCTGACATCGCGGAAGCTTTCCGCAAAGTCAGCGATATTGCAAACGAAATGAATAAACTTATCGGATACTGGGATGACACTGAAAATATGCTTAAGAATCTCGGCAGCCGCTCCGTCCGCGAAAAACTCGGCGGATTAATCGATCGCGCCAGGCTTGAAGACACACTGGCCTATGAGCAGATCAAAACATTACTGAACCACATCTGATATATTTTCGATGTGAACATCAGAGAGCCGATTATTTCTCCGTATTCATCCGGCTCTCTGATTTATCGTATTAATATTCCGTCAAAGAATTTCTCCTGAAATTCTATCTGACGCAGTATCTCATCATCAGAAAAATCATTATCTTCTGGTGCCACGATCCATTTATCCTCATTATCGTTATACCTGTGATAAACCGCAATTACTCTCCCCGTAAATGTACTTAAAGGCTTGTCCTCCCCTAAAATATATACATCCTGCTCCGCTCCGTCTCCGGCCAATATACCCTTAACATAACCATAATTGATCGGATAGTAAATATTTTTGTGCCTTGGATGAAAGCTTCCAAGAGGGCGATCCACTATACCTTCTACTATGGAACCGATTATCTTTGAATAATCCAGCTCAGTCGGTTCCTTATTAACAGTTGCTTCAATGTAATAATGACACCTTTCCCTGCTCTCACCTTCTCCCATATCACAATCCTTTATTTCACGTACTTTCTCAAAGGAATAATCGTGAAACAACATTTTTAATGCATCTTTATCTGCAAAGAAATGCGGAACATCTACCTCTGCGCCTTCCGTCTTTAACACAGTATTTGCATCAATATGTGGAAACCTGTCATCCGAGAAAGCATAATGTTCCCTGGAACACAGAGTTAAAAACACTTTTCCGCCCGGTTTTAAAACTCTGGTAATTTCATTGATTACCTTCCTGACTCCCTCTGTGTCCTGATGCGAGATCACATGATAGGAAAACACACGGTCAAAAGCGTCATTGGCAAAAGGAAGCATCATCATATCTGCTGCTTTACACAAAAAATCCATCTAGTTTTCCCTCATTTTTTTCTGTGTAATCTCTATGGCCTCCTTCGACAGATCAACTGCCGTGACTTTGTATCCGTTCTTCGCGAAAAAAATAGCATGTCTGCCCAATCCGCAGCCCAGATCCAGTATGGAACGCGCCCCTTCACCGGCCCACTTCTCTGCAAGATAAATACTATCCTCTGACGGAACCATCCATTTTTCTTTTTCGGCATTGTTCCAGTCCCATTCCTTTGATTGAACCATAGCGCTTCCTCCGTAGCTCGTAGCTCTTGATAATACATAGCTGCTCTGACAATTTGGGTAACAGTTCAGCCATCCGACGTGAAAACAATTGCATTTTTCAGGCATGTAAATTATAATATTGGAAAACCAGTAAACGGAATAAAAAGGAGAATGTGAAAAAAATGAAAAAGGTATATGCATGCGGAATCATCACCATCATCTGTATCGTGGCAACGGTGCTGCTGAGAGGACCCATGGACAATATGGAACTTGATTATACGGAAGTAAAAGCAATGGTGGTCAGCTCGGATACCAGCACGACAACGATCAAGACCGGAAGTTCAAGATCTACGGTGAACTCATATGAGGTCTATGTCAGCTATATGGGAAAAGTGTATAAGCTGAAAAATGCCCATAATTCCTATTCCTATCGCGAGGGGTCAACCGTTACTGCATATCTTTCCGGCGGCAAGTTATATGCAAATGTGGAGGGTGTTCGGACTTCTACGCCAATAGCTTATGCGTATTTTACAGCGCTCATCGGCTCCTTTGTCATGCTGCTTGTGACGCTCTGTCTGTGGGCCAATGCTGCACAGGCGAAGCGGCGTGCAAATAAGCAGTAGCGCGAAACAGCTTTTCGTTCTGCACATTCAGGAGCCGGATAATTGCCTGCACTTATCCGGCTCTTATTCACTCTAAATTCCTTTTATTTTTTCCTGAAAAATTCTCTTAATATTTCTTCTGCGCACTCACGCCCGAACCATCCTTCTCCCGCATCCGCTCTGGGATAAAGACGGTGCATATCCTCTTTTTCCGTTTCTGTTAATTCGGAAAAGTCATTTATATCCCTGTCTTCAAGCACTCCCACAAGCTTATGGTCACCGTCATTCCGCCTGAAGACTCCGATAATTTTTATACGGTCCTCATCTCCAAGCTCGTATTCTTTATCTGTCATGACAATAACATCAAGATGCTCGCAAGGGGGCGTCCCGGATTCTTTGATCCAGCCATAGGGCTGGCGGACGTTTCTCGCATAAAAAATACTTTTTACATCCTTTTCAATAAATGAATCTGTTTCGGCAATATACTTTATTCGATTAGGATAATGATAAGTTTGTTCAATTTTTACTGTGTAATGTGTCTTTTGAAAAGCGATCCGCGGATCTCCGTTCTCCAGATGGATTTTCCCGCAATAGCAAAAACCATTTTTCTTAAGCATATTTTGCATGGGAATATTATTCTCATGGGTATCGATTCGAATATTGCCGGTCTGCTGAAATGCCCATTCCATACAAAATGAAGCCGCTCCCCTGACGGTTCCGGCGGATGCAATTCTGTGCACCACTCCATAAGGTTCATCATTTAACCACGCGCCGTCTTCAATAATGCGGTAAGCGGGATCCTCCTCCGCTGCAAAGTAGAACACTGCGGCAATACTTCCCTCTGTACAAACATACAGTTTTTCCTGAGCGATATCATCCAGAAGCAGTTCTTCCCGGGGATTGGTTGTTCCCCACTGACCTGCATTGCCATGTTCCGCCATAAATTGTCTCGCACCGGCGTAAATTTTCCGTATTTCTTCCCAATCGCCCATGGATGCTTTTCGTATTTCCATACTACCTCCGGATATGTTCAATCATTGGCTCATAGATGGCTGAATTATTACTTATGCTTTCATTTACATCTATTTCATAATCTTTAACTATGCAATGAGCGTTTTCATCATCAAAAAAATCTCGCACATTTACGCCGCCTAAAGCCTCCATTGTTTTCCATGAGGCAGGATTATCTTTATCTGCGTCCATTAAAACCTTATCAATTCCATTTTCCTGACAAACTTTTAAACCTAAATACAAATTTATTTTATTATAACCTTTTCCTCTTTCAGTAGGTCTTATACTATAACCGATATGTCCTCCATATTTCTTCAATTTTTCATTTAATGCTAATCTTATATTTATCATACCTATAATTCTATTATCGCTGCATCTGATCAAAAAATATGTTCTTCCAGGTACTTTTTCTTCATTAGCTATTCTAGTATATTCTTCTTGTAATTTATCTAACCATCCTTAATATTTATCTAAAAATCTTTGTAATCCACCTGTTCCGTTAATATCAGAATTAAATTCGTAAAATTCATTTATAAATGCAATAGCATCATTTTTTCTATTCATACCCGGAACTTCAAAATAAAATTTTTCCATTATTTAGCCCCCTCTAAAACTCGTGGTTATAGTGCTTTCAGCCCCATCACAACGGCTTTATTGATTAACTGTTTATGCTTAAATTGTTCAAAATATCGTTTTTCCGCAGCTCAACCATCTTTTTCAAAAAAGGAAGATCGCTATCCTTCGGATTATCAACTCGGAAAGTACATCCGCAAACTCTTTCAAAGCTCTTTCCAAACACTATTTTCTGTCTGCCGCCTCCGCACGAACCGCAGTTGCCGCAATGATCTACATATTTCCAGGCAATACTTTTTATATCTTCTTCCACAGAAGAATCCTCGTATGCTTTACTGTCATCAGACCATATTGTCCAAAGATTTCGCGGTTCATCAGGATCCTTAATCGCTATAAAACATACACACTCATTCCTCAATTTAACCAAATAATAGATTTTATCTTTCCAATAACCGTTATCTTTAATGAATTCCAATTCGTATGTCCGTAAATAGCTAATAAACTCTAATGCAGTTTGCTGTGCTCCATCCGTTAAGTTTTCTTCAACATAATTTTCTATTTGATTTGCCATAATAAATAGCTCTCCATATAGTAATCCGCATATTAACTTTTTACCATCTTTATCATCATAGGGTCACCAATGAGAGATGTGGCATAAATTGCTGTCAATATATTTTATTGTATCAAAAGCTTCTTGAGTTTACCACAAAATTCTTATAAAACTTCTTTGTGCGTCGTTTTTTTATTTTTCATGTGACTTTCACTCTCCGTTGCCGTCTTATTTTATGAAAGCTTTCAATTCAAAGGATGGAAAGATTATGACGGATGATAAAATTATAGAATGTTTCTGGCGGAGAGAAGAACGCGCGATCCGGGAATCCGACACCAAATACGGCAGATACTGTCTCGCTATCGCCGACAACATTCTGTACAACCGGGAAGATTCGGAAGAATGTGTCAATGATACATGGCTTCGGGCATGGCACGCAATACCGCCTGCGCGTCCGGCAAAGCTGAAACTGTACTTTGCGAAGATCACACGGAATCTTGCGCTGAGCAGATATGCGGCCAGGACTGCCAGGAAACGCGGCGGTGGCGAGGTTGCACTTATATTGGATGAGCTCTCGGAAGTTCTGAGGGAACCGGATGAAGTGGAGTCCGAGTATATGGCGAAAGAACTTGCCGCGGCAGTAAATTCCTTTGTGCACACTCTGCCTGAACGGGAATGTAATGTATTTGTCCGGAGATATTTCTATTCGGAGGAGATTCCGGAGATTGCGAAAAGATACGGGATATCCGCCCGCAACGTCACGGTCATGCTCAGCCGTACAAGAGGAAAATTAAAGCAGTACCTGGAAAAGGAGGGATTTGTATGAAAAATCTTGTTTTATATGAAAGCTTTGGTTCAATTGATGACGAGATTCTGGAACGCAGCGAAAAAAAGATGAAAAATACAGTTACCCGCAGACTGACCAGATGGGGAGCACTGGCTGCCTGTGCCTGCCTTGCGGTGGTCACGGCGTTCTCCGCACTGGAGTTCTTTGTGCCTGATAGCCGGTACGATACGGAGAATCTTACGGGGCAGCCCAGCGATGTGGCTGCGAGCGACGTCACCACGCCCGATGACATATATGTGGCAAGAAATGATGCACCGGGCTATGACACACCCGGACAAGATGGTGAGTCTGTGAACAACGCACCGGGCACTCCCGATGCGATGCCTGTGACCGACACCCCAGGCACGCCTGATACCATGCCTGTGACCGACACCCCAGGCACGCCTGATGCCACGACTGTGATCGGCACCCCCAGCACGCCTGATGTTGAACCTGTGATCAACGAGTCTGCACCCAATGTTGAATCCGTGCCCGACAACGGGTCTGTGGCAGACGACCATGTGTCGGTGGAGAGTACGAAGAAAGAAGGCAGCCTCAGAGACAACAGAGAAACACTGACCCTGCAGGAAGGCCTGGAAACGGAGACCTTGGGCGCTTACCTGCTTGCGGAAGCGCCCAGGGGATTTCAGTTGGAATCCCTCAAGAGGACACCGGAAGGCGAAAGCCTTTTCAGCGTCTGGACTAAATCGGGCGCTTATGATGAGATAGACTGGAAGGTGTCTCTTTACAGTGAGGCCGATGCCAACCGGGTGACGGCAGCTGCCGACACCCGAAATTATGATCTAAGTCTCTATCCGATTCCCCTTTGTGATTCTGTGCCGGAAGAACTTCGGCAAATCGTTGACCATCCGATCTTTTCTATCGACGAACTGACCCAGGATGTGGTCAACCGAAGAGCCTACTATGTCAATGACAGCGGCGATACCGCCGGAGCGCGCATGACCTTCGGAGTCCTTTACGGGGAAGTGCTGGTCGAAGTCACCACGAAAGGCGTTTCACCGGAATGGCTGTATGAACAGTTGAGCAGCCTCGAATCAGATACCCCGTAGCAAAGCACAATGCATCTTCGATGCATGGGGTATTTGGTCTTCGCTCCGCTGCAGTCAGCGCTGTGCAAGCGCCGCCGGCGCTTTGCGTGCTCACGCCGTCACTGAAGCGAGCAGTTGAAGAAGTGCCGAGTTCCAGTAGATGGTGACCTCGTTGGTGGAGTAGCTTCCTGTCATATCTACCAAACATCTCGCCGGGGCGGGATGCGCCTCCTTCGTGAACATGCTCTTTATGGTTTCGTCCGCAATCCAACTGCAGGGGCCGCCGGAAAGCATGCCGGGCATGGCCTTGCCGTGGAAACCGGAAGGTCTGTGGTGGGGATGCTTGATGGCATCGGTTCCGCAGCCTGTGACGAAGCAGAGACCCAGGCAGTTGCGCCCCAGAAGATAGTGGATCTGGGCTGTGGCGGCATCCAGATATTTTTGCTCCCCTGTGAGCTTCCAGGCGTCATAGAGATGCAGGCCGTTGTTCGCAACGTTCAGATTGCTGCCCCAGACGTACTGTTTTTCGGTGAGGGCAGTGCCGTAACCGTCAGCTTCGGCTATATTAATAAGTTCGTCGGCAAGGGAAAGCATGGCTTGCCGAATGGCCGTCCTTAAACTTTCATCCGTGGGGCGTTCCGTGTTCAGATAGGCCAGGTTGCCATAGCTTCCCATATCACTCCAACCATATCCCTGGTAAATCTTCTCCCGGGCGATAGTCTCGAAATCCGTCCTGTATTGCTCGTCCCCAAAGGCATTGTACAGCTCTGCTGCCGCCCAGTAGCGCTCATCTGTGTCACAGACGTCGTCGTACTCGCCGGTGGTGATCTCTTTCGGGTTTTTAAAGCCGCCGGGAAGCTCCATCCCTTTCATGGCTTCGTAGGCTTTTCTGGATACCTCTTCCAGCCTGCGGGCATAGTTCTCGTCGTATTTCCTGTAAAAGCGTACCGCCATGGCACACACCGCAGCAAAATCGCCTGTGGCGGTGACGGAGACGGGGCTCAACACCATTTCTTCGGTCTCGTCCTCGGGCATGATAAAGGAGCAGAAATTAAGGCAGGTTGCCTTGTGGTACAGGGCGCCGTCCTCACGCTGCATCTTCATCATCCAGTCCAGCTCATATTTCAGTTCCTCCAGATAATCGGGAACCGCCGCTGTGGATGCATCCGGGCTTCCTGTGGCAAAGCCGGCTCTCTCTGGACATTGATAGCTGTTACAGAGGGCTTCGTTTCGCTCCGCTGCATAGAGAAGCTGTGCCACTGCCATGGCGCCGGGGCCCACATAGCGGCCGTAGTCGCCGGCATCGTGCCAGCCCCCGGTCACATCCCTGGTCTCACTGCTTTGGAAGACATGGCCGATCTGGGTGTGGCAGGCCTTGTGCCCATAACATCCTGCGGCGCTCTCCGGAATGTCATATCCGCAGCGCTGAAGATAGAAGAACGCCATGGATTTCCGGAACAAATCCGCATATGCGTCTTCTCCCACGACAAAGGTGTCCGACTCGCCCAGACCGTCTGCGACGATGTAATAGAGACCGCTTTCTGTGACGGCAGAAAAATCACCCACATAATCCGTCTCACCCGCTGAGGCATTCTCTACTCTCCTGTCGGCCCTGCCTGTGTACACGCAGGCACCGCTGCTTTTCAGCACGGAGAAGGATACCGGTTTATCGGTGCGGATGGTGACCTGCTTCCGCATTCCGGGCAGATAACCACACTGGTTTACAAAAATATTCTTGTACATAGGATACCTCTTTCGCTTTTAATCAATACACTTTTCTATATTTTAACATTTTCCGCCGACACCTGCAAGTACAGAGTCTTTTATGATACACTATTTTCAGACAGCAGTCCGAACCAATCACTTTTGCTGTGCCTCTCTTTATGCCCCCTGCAATTTACATATTTCTCTACGTGCCCATTCCACAGTTTCGCTATCATAGTCATTAAAATCTGATGCCAGTGTGTTTATTATGAGCTGCCATGCTTCAATCGCCTCGGTTTTTCTTCCCAGCTTTGTGTAAAGAAAAGCAAGAGAAAATACAGCATCAAGATATCTGGGCGGAGTTGCTGTCTGAAACGCATTCTGAAAGCACTTTATCGCCCGGTCATATTCATTGATCCGATTGAATCTTTCCCCTGCCTCGTACTGTCCCATGCTGTCATTCTCGGATACAGTATTCCATATTGCTTTTGCATTATCAATATTTCCTCTTGCCAGCTCAAGGTCACCGAGATATACCTGACGCAGATATTCCTTATCATTGTCAAGCAGCATCAGGTTAATATATTCTTCTGCTCTCTCAAAATATCTCTGACGGATCATCGCTTCAATAAGGCAAAACATAAGCTTGCAATTTTGAGGGTATTTTTTTGCATAAGGTTCACATACGCGAATAAACCAATCGTCATCACTGTGAGCCTTATAGACTCCCCCACCGCGCACCTGGCGATACAAATGAAATATTTCCTCATCAAGCGGAGAATGTTCCATTGCCCTTTCCAGCATTCTTCCCGCCTCCAGCAGATCATCATTTGTTTTGCTTAAATGTAAGCGGGCATATAATTTCAAAGCGCGGACATTATCCGGATCATCCTGCAAAGAAGCCTCCA
>CAMWJV010000114.1 GCA_947174665.1 uncultured Lachnospiraceae bacterium | reverse complement strand
CTCTTATAGACTGTCAGCGACTGGACAAAGCTCTCCCCGAACCCGATCTTCACAGGCTCTTTCTGCCTTTCCCATGTTCCGAAAAAGGTCAGCAGAATAACGATCAGGAAGATAATGCCGAAGATCACCGCTACTGTCAGATAGGCCGAGGCATCCGTGTTGTCCTTGATGAGCAAAGTGGGGATCAGCCCCGCCAGGATAGCTCCGAAGGTGGAAAACACTATACGGACACCTGAAAATTTACTCCGCACCGTGTAATCCTCCACCATATCCGGCAACAGCGCATTGTAGGGCACCATGACAATGGTAAAGCCGGTGGAGAATAGCATATACATCAGCATGTAAAAGAAATACTGCCCGCCCACCGTATTTCCGGGAAAGACAATCCACATCAACACAAAGGTGACGGCTGAAACAATACTTCCTATCAGTATGTATAAGCGCTTGGCGCCAAATCTTGACTTAGTGCGGTCACAGATGTTTCCCATCAGAGGATCAGTGACTGCGTCCCAAACCTTCCCGATCAGCGGTATGGTCCCTGCCAGAGCCGGGGACATCCCTAAAGATTTTGTCAGAAACACCGTGAAAAAAGTGCCGATGATGACAAACGCGCCGCCCCCGTAAATATCCGCTAAACCATAGGCGCATTTAGACCACAGACTTTGTTCTCTCTTTCCCTTTTCATTCATACATTAACCCTCTCTATACTGTTTTTATCAGTTCCTCAAATCGTTCACTGTCCCTGCGGACAAACACCGGCGGCTGACCTATGGGCGCATGCACCGTGACGGGACCGCCCCCGTATTCCTCCTTCGTAAACAGATGTACCCACCTGTCCTCCGGCAGATAACAATCTCTCTCTGTTGCCCCTTCCTTCAGCACCGGAGCTACCAGAATATCTCTGCCAAGAAGATAAGCGCTCTTATCCGTGTACAGCGGCTCCTCGTCATAATGGTAGAACAGCGGACGCATCACGGGAATTCCCCTCTTTGCCGCTTCCTCCACACAATCCTTCAGGTAATCCTTCAGCCTGCAATGTATCTCCGTACACCGTGCCAGCTGTGCCAGCAGTTCCTCATCATCATCAAACTGTACATTGTTCACCGGCTGGTTCCCCTCGTGGCTGCGGAACAAAGGCGAAAAAGCATTCATCTCCTCCCAGCGCATCAGCAGCTCCCGGCTGCGGCGCATGTGCATGATGGTGGTGTATCCGCCCACGTCAGAGTGAGTGATGCAGTATCCGCTCATGGCAAGAGAAAGGGTTGCCGGAATCACGGAGGGCAGACCGTCGTCCACAGACCAGTCCACATGCTGATCTCCCGTCCACATCATGTCCGAATTGGCGATGGTTCCCGTGTGTCCCGCCCGGGTAAAGAAAAATACCTCTCCCTCCATGCCGCACTCACGGATTACCTCCCTGTTAAGCCCCGCCCAGATTGCCGGCCAGGTATTATGTACCACCCCCGGATCCTCACCGCTGTACAGCACGCAGTCCACGGGAAGATATTCCCCGAAATCCGCCATCCAGCCGCTCATGCCGATACCAATCATGTTTTCCCTGATCAGATTTTTATACCATTGGTATGCCTCCGGATTAGTGAAATCCACCATAGCAGCGGGGAAGGTGGTGATAGTCACCAGATAGTCTTTTCCTTCCTTATCCTTGACGCAATATCCTTTCTCGGATGCCTCCCGGTAAATGTCCTTCTCAATGGCCAGGAATGGGTTGATATAACCCAGAAAACGAACTCCCTGCTCCCGCCACCTTTTGATCTTCTCCGGCAGTTCCGGATAAAGCTCCCCGTCAAACCGCCAGTTCCACATCACCTGATAGCCGAAGCCGGTGCGCCTGCATCCGGACCAGTCCTGACACCAGACGCCGTTGACTCTAACGCCTGCGTCAAACGTTTTTTGAAGCTTCCTGTCCACTGCCTCCGGCCCCTCCTGAACTGCCAGAATGCTGCCGTCATATATCCAGTCAGGCAGGCTGTTCTGCCGCCCCAGCAAATCTGAAAGACATTCTGACACTTCCTCAAAGCTGCTTCCCCAGCCTACTGTGAACATCGGCGGCTCCTGCAGCCTCAGCGTGATCTTTGACGGGTTCCGAAAGTCGAATTCGGAATAAGCGTTGGTATCCACATGGACAAAATACCTGCAGCTGGAAACAAAGGTCGGCTGCGCGTAATAGGATTCATACTTTTTGAAGGGCAGAATCCGTTCCGGGCGCTTGCCTGTCAGCTTTTCCCGGATAATTTTCCCGGAAATCCGCCTGCTGTTCTGGTGCTCCGCCACCCAGATCCGCACCAGCTCACCCTTCAGATCCAGCTTGGAATAAGTCTCTCCGCAACCGTAAATATGCTCCTCGCCGGAGGGAAAAGTAACCCTGAAACGGTTTACTCCTTCGGGTACAGCGCCCTTCCAGCTTACCTTCAGCCGGTTTTCCTCCTGAACCAGGCACAGCCGGATTTCCTGCCCCGTAATGGGGTCATGATAGATTAAATCACAGCCATCCGCCGTTTCCACCGTTTCCCGCAGCTCCAGTCTCCTGAATCCGCTGTTCTTCTGCTTATATTCAAAGCTGCCCCGCTTCATGGAAAAACGGTTCTCTCCAAAGCCGATCTCAAGTTCTATATGCCTGAATCGTCCCGCATCAAATGCCTCGCACATTCACATCCTCCTCTCCCTTGTTTTTATTAATTAATTGTTTTAATTAATTATACAGTATATAACTACACCTTGCAAGTGAAAAGTGAAAAGCTCATTTCCCGTATTGACAAAAAAGGATGTTATGACATAATAACTATATTCACGCACAGATACTGACTGAACGCCAGGTACATTAACCAGAATACATTATAACTGAACAGAAAGGCCAGACATGAAGACGATCGCTGTCATTGAGGATGATGAATATATCGGAAGTTTGTTGGAGGAATGCCTGACTGCTGAGGGGTATCGCGTCATTCGCGCCTGGTCAGGCACAGAGGCGCTTCTCCTGCTGGAAAAACAGCAGCCCAGCCTGATACTGCTGGATCTGATGCTTCCCGGCCTGTCCGGAGAGGAAATTCTTCCGCGCATTAAAAATACGCCCGTTATTGTTATTAGTGCGAAGGCGGGCATCGATGAAAAAGTTGACCTGCTGATGGGAGGCGCGGTGGACTATATCACAAAACCTTTTGAAATGCGGGAGCTGCTTGCCCGCATCACCGTACAGTTACGCCTTCATGAGAGCAACACTGTGTTTCTTCCCGCAGAAGGCACTCCGGCTATGGACGCTGCGTCTGATGGCACTCCGGCCGGAAATTCCTCGACCACGGCCATTACGGGCGGGAACGTTACAAACGGGGATGCCGCAGCCGGAGGCACGATTTGCGAAAACATTGCTGACAGGGCATGTGTCATGACTTTTGGCAGCCTGCACCTGAATACTGAGACCCGTGAACTGCTTACCCCGGACAGCTCTGTCCACCTGACCAGGACAGAGGCCGCCATCTTAAAAAAACTGATGCAGAACCCCGGACGCCCTGTCTCCAAGTCCGCCCTCCTTGAAGATATCAGCCGGGACACCCCGGACTGCACGGAAAGTTCCCTGAAAATCCACATCAGCAATCTGCGGAAAAAAATGAAGCAGGCAGACGTCCGGGAATCCGTTGAATCGGTCTGGGGCATCGGCTTTCGTCTGCATTCCGGTGAGTAAATCTTTACTAAATCTTTACTCTTTCCTTAACCGATTCCTTAACCTTTATGGTTTATACTGAGTCCATAGTGCATGAGCAAAGCCTCTGACTCCATGGGCATTCACTGCGGTTCGTGAAAAGTTATTGACTCTATGGGCGGCGGCAGGCATCACGCGCAAATTTGCGAATCGTCGCAGAAAAGAGGTATAATGTATTATGGAATATGTACTGAAAACCACGGCACTGCAGAAAAAGTACGGCAGCTTTACCGCTCTGAGCGATGTCAATATGCACATTCCCAGAGGCGCTATCTATGGATTTGTGGGAAAAAACGGCGCGGGTAAAACCACCCTCATCCGCCTGATCTGCGGCCTCCAGTTTCCAACCTCAGGGGAATATTCCCTGTTTGGGATTCCAAACACATCCAAAGAGATCGTCAGGAGCCGAAAGCGCATGGGCGCTGTGGTGGAGACTCCCTCCATCTACTCAGATATGACCGCAGAGGATAATATGAAGGAGCAGTACCGCATTCTGGGGCTTCCCTCCTTCGAAACCATTCCCGGCCTTCTTGAACTGGTTGGCCTGCCGGGCACCGGAAAAAAGAAAGTTAAAAACTTCTCCCTTGGAATGCGGCAGCGTCTGGGAATCGCCGCAGCACTGGCCGGAAATCCTGACTTTCTGGTGCTGGATGAACCCGCAAACGGCCTGGATCCCCAGGGTATAGTGGAAATGCGGGAACTGATCTTAAAGCTGAATCGTGAAAAAGGAATCACGGTTTTGATTTCCAGCCACATATTAGATGAGTTATCCCGGCTTGCCACTCATTACGGATTTATCGATCAGGGCACCATCCTTCGGGAAATCAGCGCCGAAGATCTGGAGGCAGCCTGCCGCAAATGCCTTTGCATCACAGTATCGAATGTGCAGGCACTCTGCATGGCACTGGATGAAAAGGGTTTGGAATATCGCGTGTTATCTGATAACCAGGCTGAAATCTATGACACCATCGGAATAACTGACCTGGTGGAGACCCTTTCTGCAAAAGGCTGCATTATCTCCAGTCTCCATGAGAGGGAGGAAGGCCTGGAAAACTATTATATGAATCTGATCGGAGGAAATCATCATGAATAGATTAATGTCTGCGGGTTTTACCCGACTTTGGAAAAATAAGTTCTTCTGGCTTGGCATGATTCTGCTGCCCGGTTTTTTGGCATTTGCTCTGTTCAGCAATTACCATGATATGAAACAGTACAACTTTTCTTTCACTATAAACGGCTTTCTTTATGGCTGCTTTTTACTCATTGGTATGTTTACATCCATATTTGCCGCCCTGTTCCTGGGAACGGAATACAGCGACGGCACCATTCGCAACAAGCTGGTGATCGGACACAGCAGAACAGCTGTTTATCTCTCTTCTTTGGCAGTCTGTTTTGTGTCTTCTCTTTTGGTATGCCTTACCACCATTATCATAACTTATGCCCTGGGCATTCCGCTGTTTGGCACTCCGGAGACACCTGTCCTCACCATAGTGCAGGAATATGCCTATGGAGTACTGATGATTGCCGCCCTGTCCGGCATTTTCACTCTGCTTGCCATGATGATCACCAGCAAATCTGTCTCCGCCATCGTCTGCACTGTCGGTATATTCGCTCTGTTATTTATATCTATGTACATCCTGAAGCGGTTACTTGCCCCGGAAATGATAGAATACGGATATAATCCTCGTTACCTGACAGGTACTGCGCGAAAGGTTTATGAATTTCTCCAGGACTTCCTGCCTACAGGACAGGGGATGCAGCTGGCACAATTTGGTCATCTGCAGCATCCCCTGCAGGCATGCCTCTGTTCCCTCTTCGTCACGGCAGGCACAACAATGGGGGGCATATTGGCTTTTCAGAAAAAGAATCTTAAGTAATTATGGGAGCCTTATCTTGCGGGTGCCTGCATAACTCAAGGAGAGATATTATATCATGATTTATTTATTGTGTAGTACTTTATTTGTTATCATGCTGCTCCTGTCTGTCAAACTGTTCCTGATTCACAAGAGCCTTCAGGAAATCTGCAGCGGATTATCTGATATTCTGGGTACAGACACGCAAAAGGGCATTTCCACAAATGCCCTTTTGTGCGTATCTTCCGGGGACCGTTACATCCGCCGGCTGGCCGCCCGTCTGAACCAGCAGCTGTCCATGCTCCGCAGCAGGCAGCTCCAATATGAAAACGGTGACAGAGAGTTAAAGGAAGCCATCACGAATATCTCCCATGATCTGAGAACGCCACTAACCGCCATGACCGGATATCTGGAATTGCTGCAGAAGGAACTGACTGCCAACGGGCAGCCGGACGATGGAACAACAGCAAATAGACAGTCCCTTCCGGCTTCTGCCGCAGAAAAGTCTACCCGCTATCTTGCCATCCTGCAAAATCGCCTGGACACCATGAATCAGTTGACGGAAGAGCTGTTCCGCTATTCCATCGCTTTGTCCGTCCGGGAGGAATCCCCAGTGCAGCTGTCCCTGAACCGCGCACTGGAGGAAAGCCTTATGGCACATTGGAGCATTTTGGAGCAACGTGGAATTACACCTGTTATCTCATTGTCTGAAAGTCCTGTCCTACGAACGCTGGACGCATCCTCCCTGTCCCGGATCTTTTCCAACATTCTGAGCAATGCCGTAAAATACAGCGACGGAGACCTGAGTGTCACCCTGACTGAGAACGGCACTATTACCTTCTCCAACCATGCCGGCGGACTCTCTCCTGTCACCACCGCAAAGCTTTTTGACCGTTTCTATACTGTTGAGACAGGCAGTTCTTCCACAGGTATCGGACTGTCCATCGCCAGGCTGCTCACTGAGCGCATGGGTGGTTCCATAGATGCCGCTTACGAAGAAGGGGAACTGCGCATCACTGTGCAGTTCCCCTGAATCTTACAAAAACAATCTGTTATTCTCAGACAGCCTGTCTCCTCTGGAAGAATCCGCTTTGCAGATTCTTCTGGGAGTGATTAGATTATCTTAGGTGACGTCCTTTGCCACCTTAGAAAATCTTCACTCCCTATTTCCTTCTTACCTCCGCGTCGCCGCTCCCTGTGCTCACATGTACCTTGCAGTCACCGCTGCCCACAGTACTGGTGCCCCTGGTCACCTGATGCCTTACATCTCCGGCACTGTAGATGGTTGCCTCACCGCTTCCTGTACTCACTGTTACTTCCGTGCTCTCCAAAGCGGTCAAATTCAGTTCCACATCACCGCTTCCCGTTCCGACACGTATCTCTTTTGCACCGGCCTCCGCTCTCAGGTCCACATCACCGCTTCCCGTCCTGATACTGTACCGTTCAAAGCACCCGTCAAATTCCACATCACCGCTTCCCGTTCCCACGGTCATACGGTTCCCCCTCATGTAATTTCCTGAAAAATCGCCGCTGGCCGTCTGCAGATGAAATGTTCCCACATCCGCATCATCCAGTTCCACATCACCGCTGGTCACACACACATCCACATCACTGCTGCTTATCCGATTTGCCGTGATGTCACCGCTGGTCGCATTCAACCTCAGCCGGTCAACCGTCACATGGCGGATTTCAATGTCACCGCTGGTACTGTTAATGTTAAGCTGCTCCGGAGTCACATTCCTCACGTTGATGTCGCCGCTTACGGTCTTCACTTCCAGCCTTGGCATCTCGGCAGGAATTCTGACATTCAACGTAACTCCGCCGCTGCTGTTCCATACACCGGCAAAGGTCTTTCCGAAATCGAGGGGATTATCCAAATCTACGTTCAGCGTTTTGCCAAACAGCATAATCTTTACCGCACGCTTTGCCTCTTTTGCGCTGGCGCCTTTGTCCCGCCTTATCCCGGCGTAAAAGACACCATCCTCCTCGTACTGATAAAAACGGTATTCTTTACTGCCGTTGTTTTGATACTCAATATAAATCTGCCCGTTGTCGGACTGCTCTATGTTGACATCGCCCACCGCTCCGTCGATTACTACCGCCTTGTATTCTCCCGAATATATATTGCTCTGGCTGTCTTCTTCTGCACAGACATTGTCCTCACTGTCTTCCTTCTGTCCCCGGGTTTCCGCACCGTTCTGTCTGAGATCCTCCTCGGAAAGCTCCTGAATCATATCCTCAATGCTGCCCAATTCCGCAACAATTTCTTCCTCCGTTTTTCCCGCCGCAATGCCCTCCGCAAAATGTTGTTCATAATCCTCCACGATTTCCTGCTGCAGTTCTCTGTTAAAGCACTCAAGCTTTTTTTGTAAAGCTTCCATATATTCTGATTTTGTCATTGTTTCCTCCTTTTCTCCGAATCAGTTCCAGATCAGTTCATTTACCGCCTTTATAAACTCTTCCCACTCCTGCTGCACATTTCTCTGGTACTGCCGCCCTTTGTCCGTCAGCCTGTAATACTTTCTGGCCGGTCCGGACTCCGACTCCACCAGATAAGTAGTCACGTAGTCATCCTCCTTCAGCTTTCGCAAAATCGGATAAAGCGTGCCTCCGGCAATCGACATTTCTACGGAAATACGCTCCGTCAGCTCGTAACCGTACTTATCTCCCCTGGTCAGCTGAGACAGTACGCAGAGCTCCAATGCCCCTTTCTTGAACTGTGTGTTCATCCTGCTCCTCCTCTCTTCTCAGTGATATATGTACCCACCTGCTCATAATTTCCATACTTTTATTTTACAGGTACTTTATGTTGATGAGAACATCATATCACAAGCTATTATATAATGCAATATACTATTTCAAAAAATTTACCTGCCTTGTTATAAGCAGGTAAATTTTTTGAAATCAATGGCCTGCCCTGCCTATACTACCACCAGACTGGAATATCCCATCAGGCTCTCGTCCACAGCCCTTGCAGCCTCTCTGCCCTCCCGGATGGCCCATACCACAAGCGACTGGCCCCTGTGCATATCACCCGTCACAAACACATTGTCCCTGCTGGTCTGATACTGCCCTGCCTCAGTCTTCACATTGGTACGCTCGTTCAGCTCCACCCCAAAGGCTTCCGCGATATAGCTCTGGGCTCCCAGAAACCCTGCCGCAATGAGCACAATGTCCGCAGGCAGTTCCTGCTCGCTGCCGGGCACCTCCTTCATATTCATACGCCCGGTGGCCTCATCCTTTTCCCAGGCAAGCTTTACAATCTTAACAGCCTTCAGGCTGCCGCTCTTGTCCTTGATAAACTCCTTCACCGTGGATTCATAGATACGGGGATCCTGCCCGTAGATTGCAATGGCCTCCTCCTGACCGTAGTCTGTCTTGCAGATCTTGGGCCACTCAGGCCAGGGATTATTCTCCGCCCTCCGGTCAGGCGCTTTCGGCATCATCTCAATCTGCGTCACGCTTCCGGCACCGTGACGGATGGCCGTGCCCACACAGTCATTTCCCGTGTCCCCGCCCCCGATGATGATGACATGTTTATCCTTTGTTTCCACATACTGCTTATCCTCAAAGCCTGAGTCCAGCAGACTCTTTGTGTTTGCCTTCAGAAAGTCAACCGCAAAAAAGATACCCTTCGCATCTCTGCCGGGGGCCTTGATGTCCCTGGGATTGGAGGCTCCACAGGCCAGGATAACTCTGTCAAACTCCCGTAAAAGCTTGTCAGCCTTCATATCCCTGCCCACATCCACTCCGGTGACAAAGGTGACTCCTTCCTCCTCCATGACCTTCCGCTTTCTCTCCACAATCTGCTTCTCCAGCTTCATATTGGGAATGCCGTACATCAGCAGCCCTCCGATACGGTCCGCGCGCTCGAAGACGGTGACTGAATGTCCCCTCTTGTTCAGCTGGTCCGCTGCCGCAAGCCCGGAAGGGCCGCTGCCCACAATGGCAATGGTCTTACCTGTGCGCACCTTTGGCGGATTTGCCGCCGCATAGCCCTCCCTGTAAGCATTCTCAATGATCGCATACTCATTCTCCTTTGTGGCCACCGGGTCGCCGTTCAGCCCGCAGGTGCACGCCGCCTCACAAAGTGCAGGGCACACCCTGGAAGTGAACTCCGGAAAATTGTTGGTCTTCTTCAGACGGTTGTACGCCTGCTGCCAGTTGCCCGTATACACAAGGTCATTCCACTCAGGAACCAGATTATGCAGGGGACAGCCGCTTGCCATACCGCAGATCATCATACCCGCCTGGCAGAAGGGTACGCCGCATTCCATACATCTTGCGCCCTGGAGCTGCTGCTGCTCCCTGGACAGGTGCTCATGAAATTCCTGAAAATGCTTTATGCGTTTTTTCGGTTCCTGCGCCTTACTGACTTCTCTCTTATATTCCATAAAACCGGTCGGTTTTCCCATTTTGTTTTCCTCCTATCTTCCATGATTCCGCTCTGCGAAATCACACAATCCTAAAGCCAACAAGTTGGCTTATGAAGAATGCCCGTACAAAGCGAACTTGTTCGCTGGGCATTCTTCAGCGTGAGAAAAGTCTGCCTTGCAGACTTAGAAGTTCTTTGCGAAACAGCCAAGCCTGAGAATCAGGCTTTTGGCTGGTGAGCATTAGAACTTCTTCTCACGCTATTCGCGTGTGTTTGCGTAGAACGCCTCAATCTGCGCCTGTTCCGCGCTCAACCCCTTCTCCTCCATCTGTACGATAGTTTTTAACACCCTCTCGTAATCGTGGGGGATAATCTTCTTGAACTTCGGCAGATACTCCTCAAAGTTGTCAAGAATCTTCTTTCCCTTCTCGGAGTTGGTCAGAGCCACATGCTCCTGTATCATGTTCTTCAGTTCCAGCACATCATATTTGGAGGTAATCTCACCGGAGGAAACCATCTCCTTGTTCAAACGCTTGTAAAGGTCATTGCCCTCGTCCAGCACATAGGCAATGCCTCCGCTCATTCCTGCGGCAAAATTCTTGCCGGTGCGTCCCAGCACCACTACACGCCCGCCGGTCATGTACTCGCAGCCATGGTCTCCCACGCCCTCCACTACCGCGCTGGCCCCCGAGTTGCGGACACAGAACCGCTCCCCGGCCACTCCCGCTATAAAGGCTTTGCCGCTGGTGGCTCCGTAGAGTGCAACGTTGCCGATAATAATATTCTCGGATGCTTCAAAGGTGCTTCCCGCCGGAGGATAGACAATCAGCTTTCCGCCGGAGAGACCCTTCCCGAAATAATCATTGGAATCGCCCACCAGCTCCAGAGTCAGGCCCCTTGGTATAAAGGCTCCGAAGGACTGCCCTCCCGCGCCGCTGCACAGCACACGGTAGGTATCTTCTTCCACATCATCCCCCAGCTTTTTGGTAATCTCACTGCCAAGTATAGTGCCGAACGCTCTGTCCGTATTGGACACATCCACCTCAATGCTCTTCTTTTGCCCGGCCTCAACAGCCTTGCCCAGATGCTTCAAAAGCACCTTTTCATCCAAAGTCTTCTCCAGTTCAAAATCGTAAACCTGCTTCGCATCAAAGGTATATTTCTGCCTGGAACCCTGATAGGGATTCTCCAGGATCCGGGTCAGATCCACCTGTGCATACTTTCCGGTCAGATTCTCTTTCCGCTTCAGCAGATCCGTGCGGCCCACCAGTTCATCCACCGTCTTAACACCCAGAGCAGCCATGTACTCCCGAAGCTCCTGAGCAATAAACCGCATGAAATTCTCCACATATTCCGGCTTGCCCTTAAAATTCTTTCTGAGCTCCGGATTCTGAGTGGCAACGCCCACAGGACAGTTGTCCAGGTTGCAGACTCTCCTCATAACGC
>CAMWJV010000113.1 GCA_947174665.1 uncultured Lachnospiraceae bacterium | reverse complement strand
GGTAATAATGCTGTTAATAGAATGATTGACGAACAAATAGACGGAGTGGATTTTATCGGTGTCAATACTGATAAACAGGCTTTGCAGCTTTGCAAGGCACCTAAACTCCTGCAGATCGGAGAGAAGCTTACCAAGGGTCTCGGAGCCGGAGCAAAGCCGGAAATCGGCGAGAAAGCAGCCGAGGAGAGTGCAGAGGAGATTTCCACCGCGCTTAAAGGGGCGGACATGGTATTTGTCACCTGTGGAATGGGCGGCGGTACCGGAACCGGTGCGGCTCCCGTGGTGGCAAAACTGGCGAAGGAGATGGGGATTCTTACTGTCGGTGTGGTGACAAAGCCTTTTCGTTTTGAGGCAAAGGCCCGCATGGTGAATGCGCTCAGCGGTATCGAGCATATCAAGGAGCATGTGGACACGCTGATCGTCATTCCCAATGACAAGCTTCTGGAAATTGTGGACAGGCGTACCACTATGCCTGAAGCTCTTAAGAAAGCGGATGAAGTTCTTCAGCAGGCAGTGCAGGGCATTACGGATCTGATTAACGTACCCGCCGTCATTAACCTTGACTTTGCGGACGTTCAGACTGTTATGAAGGACAAGGGTATTGCGCATATCGGCATAGGTGAGGGCAAGGGTGATGATAAGGCACTCGAAGCGGTCAAGATGGCAGTGGAGAGTCCGCTGCTGGAGACTACGATCACCGGCGCAAGCCATGTTATTATAAATGTTTCCGGCGATATTACGCTGGCTGATGCCAACGATGCGGCAAGCTATGTGCAGAATCTGGCAGGAGATGAAGTCAACATCATCTTCGGCGCAATGTACGATGCGGCCAAGGCAGACAGCTGTACCATCACTGTCATTGCCACCGGCCTGGAGGATGCATCGGCAAATGCGGGCTTACAGCCCAGGCTGGGGGCCGGAACGGCTTACCGGCAGCCGACGGCTCATCTTATGCCCAATTCCCTGAAAGGCATGAACATACAGCCCGGTGCAGGCACGCAGCCCACGGGACAACCTGTACCCAGACCGGTACAGGGTATTCAGAAACCGGTTGACATCAGAAGCTCCGTCGAGGAGAAGAGTTTGAAGATACCTGATTTCCTGCAACGTAAATAATGTGTAAAGACATTCTAGGACAGCATAATATGCTGTCTGAGAATGTCTAAGTTACACATATGAAAAAAATGCCTGAAATACGGCATTTTTTATTTTGACCGCTTACCTGGCCGCGCAGCAAAAAGCTGCGCGGTTTTTTGTCGAATAAAATTATTCTTCCCTGGCGGGTTTTTGACAAATTCCATACAGACATCCCTTTATAATCATTATGAAAAGGATGATGCCAATGCGTTATGAGTTGTATGTAGACAGTCTGTTCCTGGTTAACTTTGTTATGAACCTCTATATACTGATGCTTGTAAACCGGAGCACGCTTCGCACGGCGGCACCCTGGCGGCTTCTGCTGGGGGCGGCCCTTGGCAGCGGCTGTTATCTGCTGATGTTCATGCTGAACCTTCCCGTACCTTTAAAACTTTTCTTAGGGGCGGCAGGAGCGGTGGGAATGCTGCCTGTAGCGTTTCCTGTCAGGGGGTTGAGAAATCTTCTGAAGCTCACGGAAAAAATGCTGATTTTTTCCTTTTGCATGGGTGGGGCGTTGCTTTTTTTACTCCGCAGCTTTTCTGTGGGGGAAAATGCGCTGACAGGTATTTTCGGTATCCTGGGGGTGGGAGGCATTGTCTGTCTTTTCCTGGGACGGTTTCCATGGGAGTCAAAGCCGGAAAACAGTTTCTGCCGTGTCACTTTGGTGCGCGGCGAAAAGCAGGTCACGGTGTCGGCGCTGATTGATTCGGGAAACAGTCTGGTGGAGCCGATCAGCGGGAAGCCGGTGGGCGTGGTGGATGAGGAAATTTTTCAAAGTCTGTGGGAAAGCGGCGGACAGCTGTTTCGGGCGGTTCCCTATCACAGCATCGGGAAAAAAAGAGGAATTCTGGAAGGGTATCTTTTGCCGGAACTGCATGTGGAACTGGATGGGATGCGGAAGGTATTCCATGAAGTTTACATTGCGGTAAGCCCGGAGACAATCTCGGCGGCTGATGTGCCGGAGGCGGAGTCCATAAAAATGATTATGAATCCCCGGATTTTGTTGGATGCAAAGCGGGGTAAGAAAATTGAAACGGAGGCTGGATATGATATTAAAGGTGGCAATACCGGGAAGAATGAAATTTAAGATGATACGACGAGAGAACCCGCTGTTCGGCAGGAAGAGTGAAATCCACTATATAGGCGGGGCTGAAGTGCTTCCGCCGCCCCTGGAGGTTGATCAGGAAAGCCAGGTCATCAGCGATCTGGGAACGGAGGTGGACGCCGAGGCGAAGGCAATTCTGATTGAACACAACCTGCGTCTGGTGGTTTATATTGCAAAAAAGTTTGATAATACCGGAGTGGGAGTGGAGGATCTGATTTCCATCGGTACCATAGGGTTAATAAAGTCCATTAATACCTTTAACCCGGAGAGGAATATCAAGCTTGCAACCTATGCCTCCAGGTGTATTGAAAATGAGATTCTGATGTATCTGCGCCGCAACAGCAGAATACGGCAGGAAGTGTCGCTGGATGAGCCGCTCAATGTGGACTGGGACGGAAACGAACTGCTGCTGTCGGATATTCTGGGGACGGACGAGGATGTTATCTACCGCGATCTTGAGAATGAGGTGGAGCGCAAACTGCTGCTGGGGGCAATCAGCAAGCTTTCGGAACGGGAGAAGATGATAATCAATCTCAGGTTCGGTTTAGGGAACAGGGAAGGACAGGAAATGACACAAAAGGAAGTGGCGACCATGCTGGGAATTTCCCAATCCTACATATCCAGGCTGGAAAAAAAGATAATGCGCCAGTTGAAAAAAGAGATGAGTATGCAGATATGACTTCACAGTTCAGCCATGGAATGATTTGCAAACTGCGCACGGGTGCTTGCATACGAGGCGCTGATTGCAAATCATTTCATGAGCGGAGCGCCTTTGCATGAAATAAAAGATGAGCCGTAAAGCGGCGCCGGATGCGGAGCAGACTTATTTTTGAATGAAAAGGCTGAACTGTGGAATAAAACTGCTTGAAAGGGGCAGAATCTTAGTATATACTATAAAGGTAGAGTTTTCATCCTGACTTAAGATGCTGCGGAGCGGTATCAGGGGAGGAACATGATAGACAGAAGTGATATTCTCTCTATGGAATATTTGAAGAAGACAGAGTATACGGGATGCCATCAGGGAATGCGTTACCGCCTGGAAGGCGTGGCGGGCGAGGAGGGCGGCAAAAAGCTTCGCTGCACTGTATGGCCGGAACCCTTTAATTTTATTACAACGCCCGATAAAGATAAAGAGAGTGCGGAGTTTTCGTTTGACGAGGATGGTGTCACGGATGCAGTGGCATGGATGAACGACAGGCTGTTCGAAGAAAAGGAAAAGTGGGAGCACGCGGGAGAACGTTGGGACAGCTATTGATGAGGAGCTTTGATGATTGAATATATAGATGCGGATATATCGCGGGCCTTGGGATATCTTCCCTACGGGCTTGCGGTGGGTATTCCTGTTGCCGCAGTTGCAGTATTACTGACGAATGTCAGAAGAAAGAGGAAGCAGAAACCGCCGGTGCGCTGGGTGCCGGTTACGGCGTTCTGCGTTTACATGGCAGTGCTGATTGTCATTACCTTTTTGTCCAGAGAAAGCGGAAGCAGGTCTGATGTATTTGATTTGGAACTATTTTCCACCTGGGGCATCAACAACAGAAACAATGCGTTTGTTATAGAGAATGTTCTGTTGTTTATTCCCTATGGCCTGTTTTACTGCTGGAATTGTTCCGGGTCGGGAAAAGTTCTGCGATGTACGTTCCTGGGGGCGGTTATCAGCCTCGGAATAGAGACTATGCAGCTGGTGACAGGCAGGGGGTATTTTCAGATTGACGATATTTTAACCAATACACTGGGGGCCTTTATCGGCGCGCTGTTTTTTGCGTGTGTCAGCGGCATTGGAAAGTTCTTTCGGGCACATGGCAGTAATTTATTTCATGCCGGGCGTTCACCTGAGAAAGGTCAGGATTGATTTTGAAAGATTTGAGGAGGAAGTTCTGTGAACAGTGTGGAGGATGTGATAAAAATGTTGGATACCATGACGGAAGCCGGGGTGAGCCGTATAAAAGTGGAAATGTCAGATGATGTGCAAGAGGGAACGACAAAGAAGGCATATCACCATGGGCGCTGCGATGTAGGAAGTCCTTTTGCGACGGGATGTCTGTATGATCTGGAGGAAGACTGATCTTAATTCAGGATAAGAACTGAAAAAATGCCAGACTGAGGAGGGGGGACGGAAAGATTGAAAAATAACGTGACAAAAATTACAGAAAAAGGAATGTGCGTGGGGTGTGGAAGCTGTGGCGTTTGTAAGCATATTACGTTTGTGAATAACGAGCTTGGATTTCCGGCTCCTGTGGTGGATGATACCTGTGAGAGTTGCGGCAAGTGCCTAATTGAATGTATTTATAATATGGACAGTGATTAATGCGTTTCTTAAGTTGAGGGTGTTGAATAAGGAAAGCCTTGAGTGCCCCCTATAGCAATCATACACTTTGCGAAAGGGGGCTTGTGTTTTTATGCGGACAGGTAGGTGCGCATGGTTCTCAGGGCATTCTTTTCCAGCCGGGAGACCTGAGCCTGGGATATGCCGATGGATTCCGCTACCTCCATCTGGGTCTTGCCCTCGAAAAAGCGCAGGGAGATGATTTCGTGTTCTCTTGGATTTAATTTTTTCATAGCTTCACTGAGGGAGAGATGTTCTACCCAGGTCTCTTCCTTATTTTTTTTGTCGCTGATCTGGTCCATCACATAGAGGGTATCGCCGCCGTCGGTAAAGATGGGCTCATAGAGGCTCATGGGATTTTGGACAGCGTCCAGCGCGTATGCAATATCTTCCTTGGAAACGCCGATTTCGGTGGAAATCTCTTCGATAGAAGGCTCCTTCAGATTGCGCCTGGTCAGAGATTCTCTGGCGTAGATCGCTTTGTAGGCGGTGTCTTTCAGGGAACGGGAGACACGGATGCTGCTGTTATCCCTTAAGAATCGGCGAATTTCCCCGATGATCATGGGAACCGCATAGGTAGAGAACTTGACATTCAGTGAGGAATCAAAGTTGTCGATTGCTTTGATGAGTCCCACGCAGCCTATCTGGAAGAGATCGTCCACATTTTCATTGCTGGAGGAGAAGCGCTTGATAACGCTTAGGACAAGCCTCAGATTTCCTTCGATGTATGCTTCTCTTGCTTTTGTATCACCGGCTTCGATTTGCCGGAATAATTTTTCCTTTTCTTCTGCCTTCAGAAGCGGGAGTCTGGAGGTGTTTACTCCGCAGATTTCAACTTTACCCTGTGCCATGTGCTTCCTCATTTCTGCGCCGTGCGCCTTAAACTTACTGACTTTAATAGTGGTAGTATGTACCTGACCGAGAAAATTATTCCATGTAAGAACAGGTTATTTTCCGTTCTGCCTGAGTGGGAAAAAACATATATTGTTTAAACAATATTCCCGGGAAGAAGGCTTGAAACGTGTTATTTTCCGAGTTGAAATGTAAGGATGTCATCAATACCAAAAATTGTAAAAAGCTGGGTAAGGTGTGTGATCTGGAGTTTGACCCCTGCAGTGGCTGTATCTGTAAAATCATGGTTCCGGGGGGCAACAAGATACTGAATTTTTTAAATTGTGAACCGGATATAGTGATTCCGTTCAAAGATATTTGCCAAATTGGCCCGGACATCATTTTGGTTGACATTCATTGCTGAATATGCTAAATTGAACTATAGATAATAGCATTTTTTGTGCAAAATTGTCAAAAAAGGAGAAAGACTATGAAGTGTCCCTTTTGCAGTCATGAAAATACAAGAGTAATCGATTCCAGACCGGCGGAGGAGAACAACTCCATCCGGCGCAGGCGCGTCTGTGATGAATGCGGGAAGCGCTTTACAACCTATGAGAAGGTGGAGACTATCCCTCTGATCATCATCAAGAAGGATAATAACAGGGAAACCTATGACCGCTCCAAAATTGAGGCGGGCGTACTTCGCGCCTGTCATAAGCGGCCTGTGAGCGCACAACAGATCACGTGTCTGGTGGACGAGGTGGAGAATGAGGTCACAAACATGGAGGAGAAGGAAATATCCAGCCAGGTGATAGGCGAGCTTCTGATGAATAAGCTTAAAACGGTGGACCCGGTGGCCTATGTCCGGTTTGCCTCGGTCTACAGAGAGTTTAAGGATGTAAACACCTTTATGGATGAATTGAAAAAAATGTTGAATTAAGTTAACTTTCAGACGAAAAAAGCCGATATATTTTATGAAATGTAAATATTCGGATGTTGAAGCATAAAAAGCAGACAGGAGGTGAGAGCAGATGGGCATAAGCAATATCGGTGCAGGCAGTGTCAGTGAGTATAACAGCATATTGCGGAACTATAAGGTTCCGGTCATATCGGGTGCAGGGCCGGAGAAGATTCAGGCACGGGATTTTCCGAAACAGGCAGAGAAAACACCAGCCGCTGCAGCAGGCCCGGAAACTCTCTCCGCTGTGATACCGGAGCGGGAGGATGTGTCCGTAAAGGATATGCCGCGAAGGAATGCCGGACTGGAGGATATATCTCTCACCTTCAACAGACAGGAGGGCTTCGGTTACATAGGCAGAGACAGTGATATTCACAGCCTGGATGTGGAGAAGGCTATTGACGATATGAAAAAGGATGAGGTTCTGCAGCAGTACCAGTATTTTGTGGGAAGTTCCCGCAACCTGTATGAGGCCGGTAATATTGACGGTACAGTGATTCAGAAGCTTTAGGAAAAACAAAGAGGGCTGTCGCATTTACGATTAAGAATCGTGATGCGGCAGCTTTTTGGCGCGTGCAGCTTACGATACACGTTTGTGTAATAAAATTTATGTAGTTTTTTTCAGAAAGCACCATAGGTCTGTCAGATAGAGAATGCCCAGTGTCAGCTGGCTTGCAAGAAGCCCCCAAAGATAACCGGCTATGCCGAAACGGGGCACGGCAAGGAAGACAAAGGCTAAACGTATCAGGAGACAGATTACGTTCATGACAAAAATATGTCCGGCTTTGCCCAGACCCTGGAGGATGCTGGACAGTGTGGTATCCAGGTAAAGAAAGGGACAGATGAAGCCCAGGGTAGTGATGAAGTAGCCGGCCAGGGGACTGTTAAAGAGCTCAGTGCCGGCCCAGCGGCCCAGAAGCAGAAAACCGGTCATGCAGAAGATACCCATGAGTCCGCAGTATTTGACTGTCTTCAGAGTGGCGTTTTTGACGGCCCGATGATTTCCGACAGCGTAGTTTTCGGAGATGACAGGGAGCAGCAGCACTGCCACGGAGCTGGTAAGCGCATTTGGGAAAAAGATAAAGGGCATTGCCATGCCGGTGAGGACGCCGTACACACTCAGGGCAGTAGTGTTGTCATAGCCGTATAGCCGCAGCCTTGACGGGATGGATACGGACTCTACGCTCTGCAGGAGATTAAGGACAATGCGGTTGGCGGTCAGGGGAAGCGCCATGGACAGCAGGCCGCGGTAAAGTGCGCTCCCGGCAGATACGCCGGACTGCCGGGACAAAGAGTGCCGGACTCTGTGTGCCGGATGCAGAGGGGAAACAGCCGCCCCGGGAGACTGCCATATTGCAGCCAGGGAAAACAGCATGGAACATAATTCGCCCAGGGTCAGACCCAGTACAGCCACACTGATGGATGGAGTTCTGCCTGTGCTGAGGCTCTGCCCGGAGACCAGGAAAACGCAGCCTACTCTGGCAATCTGTTCCAGCAGCTGCGATGCTGCGGGAATTCCGGCTTTTTTGATACCGTAAAAGTGCCCGTTGACGCATGCATGGACAGCGCTCATGGGTATGGAAAAGGAAAGGATACGAAGCATGGATGCGGTTCTCGGCTCCTGAAGCAGTGCTGCTGCAATGAAATCCGCACCAAAGTAGACGGCGGCATTGCAGAGCAGGGACAGGGGAAGAGAAACGGTCAGGCCCGCCGCCATGGGGCGCAGTGAAATCTTTTTCATTGTTGCGGTCTGTTCCGCCACCAGCTTTGAGATGGCAGTCTGGTATCCAGCAGCAGTCAGGGAGAATGAGAGTGACAGAACGGGACTCAACAGCTGATACAGACCCATGCCCTCCTCGCCGAAGAGGCGGGAGAGATAAATACGGTAAAAGAAACCGATGATCCGGGTTACAAGGCCGGTGAGGGTGAGGATGACAGTACCAACAATCAACGGGTGGCTCGCTTTTTCTTTCATAGGACACCCCTGGGGATGTTTTTTTCTATTATATTCCTTCTGAGCAGTTGACAGAACGTAACCCGGATGCTATATTATATGTGGAATTCCTAGTAAAAAGGTATGGATTACGCGTTATTATTCATAGCAGCTTTTGGATTCAGCTGACGGCGTGACTTTGCAGAACATTGAACATTATGAAGTACATGGAGGTATAGTGATGATATATCTTGACAATGCGGCGACCACGAAGACGGCTCCTGAGGTAGTGGAGGCGATGCTGCCATATTTTTCCGAACAATTCGGCAATCCCAGTGCAATCTATTCTCTGGGGTCCGCCGCAAAAAAAGCAGTGAACCGGGCGAAGCGGACGATAGCGGCAGCAATCGGGGCTAAGCAGGAGGAAATCTATTTTACGGCGGGGGGCACCGAGGCGGATAACTGGGCTCTGAAGGCGGCAGCGGAGGCCTATGCGAACAGGGGGAAGCATATCATTACCACGAAGATAGAGCATCATGCAGTTTTACATACCTGTGAGTACCTGGAACAGAGGGGCTATGAGATCACATATCTGGATGTGGATTCTGAGGGACTTGTGGATCCGGAGGCACTGCGGGCGGCAATCCGGCCTGATACCATACTGATCAGCGTTATGTTTGCCAACAATGAGATCGGCACCATAGAACCCATCGGGGAGATCGGAGCCATTGCGAAGGAACATGGTATTTTGTTTCACACCGATGCGGTCCAGGTATTCGGGCAGATTCCCATTGATGCGGACGGGCTGCATATCGATATGCTCAGCGCCAGCGGGCACAAAATGAATGGTCCGAAAGGAATCGGTTTCCTCTACATCCGTTCAGGTTTAAAACTGCGATCCTTCATTCATGGCGGTGCCCAGGAGAGGAACCGCAGGGCGGGAACGGAGAATGTTCCCGGCATTGTGGGGCTGGAGGCGGCTGCAGCGAGGGCGCTGGGCATGATGGAGGCAAAATCGGCGAAAGAGACCGAACTGCGGGATTATCTGATAGAGAGGATTGAGAAGGAGATTCCTTACTGTCGTCTGAACGGACACAGAACGAAGCGCCTGCCCGGTAATGTGAATTTTTCCTTCCTGTATGTGGAGGGCGAATCCATATTGATCATGCTGGACATGAAGGGAATCTGTGCCTCCAGCGGCTCTGCCTGCACCTCAGGCGCCCTGGACCCGTCTCATGTACTGCTTGCATTAGGGCTAAAGCATGAGGAGGCCCATGGCTCTCTCAGACTGACACTCTCTGAGGAGAATACAAAAGAGGAACTGGACTATGTGGTGGAAGCGCTGAAAGAAACAGTCGGGAAGCTGCGGGCTATGTCGCCGTTGTATGAGGATTTTATCCGCAAAGGGACAGAACGGGATAATTAAATTGCGAGAGAGTCGATTTTTCTGAAGCCGGAAGGAGAACAAGGGAAATGTATAGCGAAAAGGTGATGGACCATTTTCAGAATCCCAGGAATGTGGGCGAGATAGAGGACGCAAGCGGTGTGGGAACCGTTGGCAATGCGAAGTGCGGGGACATTATGAGGATGTACCTGGACATTGACGAAAACGGAGTGATCCGGGAGGCAAGGTTTAAGACCTTTGGCTGCGGGGCGGCTGTAGCCACCAGCTCCATGGCTACGGAGCTGGTGAAGGGGAAGACTGTTCAGGAGGCGCTTCAGGTTACCAACAGGGCGGTGATGGAGGCTCTTGACGGACTGCCGCCTGTTAAGGTACACTGTTCTTTGCTGGCTGAGGAGGCCATACATGCCGCTCTCTGGGATTATGCAGAGAAAAACCATATTGTCATCGAGGGGCTTGAAAAGCCGAAGGCGGACATCCATGAGGGCGAGGAAGAAGAGGAATATTAAAAGGTGGAGAAGTACAGAATCCTTGTTGTGGAGGATGATACGGTTATTGCGGAACAGATAAGGAATTATCTGGAGAAATGGGGCTATGATGTGGTTTGCGTGCAGGATTTTCAGAATGTCCTGCAGGAGTTTACGGCGGCAGAGCCACATATTGTGCTGCTGGATATAGGACTGCCCTTTTATAATGGGTATTACTGGTGCGGACAGATCAGGCAGGTGTCCCAGGTACCCATTATTTTTGTGTCGTCAGCCGGAGATAATATGAATATTGTCATGGCAGTAAACATGGGTGGGGATGATTTTGTGACAAAGCCCTTTGAGCCGGAGATCCTTGGGGCAAAGGTGCAGGCGATGATCCGCAGGACTTATGCATTCCGGGGACATACCAGTGTCATGGAGTATAAGAGCATACTGCTGGATATGTCCGGAACGGCCATAGTGGCGGGGGACAAAAGACTGGATCTGACCAAAAATGAGTTTCGCATCATGCAGCTTTTGTTTGAAAATGCGGGGCGGACCGTATCCAGAGAAGCGATTATGAAGCGGCTCTGGGACAATAACTGCTTTGTGGATGACAATACTTTGACAGTGAATATGACCAGGCTGCGGAAAAAGCTGGAGAGCCTGGGCAGAGGCGAGCTGATACATACCAGGAGAGGCCTGGGATATTGTCTGGGGGAGTCCGCCGCCGGCACGGGAGGACAGACGGGAGAAAGAGATGAGATCTGAGATCAGATTCTGGATGCAGTATCTTGGAGAAAAAAAGACAGAGATTTTTTTATATATTATGACAGTGCTGTTGTTTGTAGTGACATGCTGCCTGTATCACATTGAGAATGTGGACAAGCTTCTGTATGCCGCGCTGCTGACCTTCGCTCTGTGGATCGGAGCGGGCATTATGCAAGGGATGCGGTATGTGCGGAAGCGCAGGGCGCTGGAGGCGGCTGAGAGAGGGTTTGAGCAGTGGTCGGAGCTGCATCTGCAGGAAGTCTGTAAAGGTGAGGAGAGAGCTGAAAGAGAAGGGAATCCGGAGACTGTGGAACAGCAGCTGATCCGGCTTTTGGACATAGTGGACGAGACCAGGAGAAGGGAGCAGGGAGACCGCGAGGAGAAGGAAGCGGACCGAAGAGACTATTTCCTGATGTGGGCGCACCAGATCAAGACTCCTATCGCGGCCATGAAGCTTTTGCTGGAGGAAGCAGGGGACTGTAAAAACAATTTCCGGATGCGGGAGGAACTGTTTAAAATTGAGCAGTATGCGGAGATGGTACTGAC
>CAMWJV010000112.1 GCA_947174665.1 uncultured Lachnospiraceae bacterium | reverse complement strand
TCGTCGGCAGCGTCCGATGTGTATAAGCGACAGGCGGAACAGAGACGGAGAGGAAAAGGACGCTTCTTTTTCTCTGGAGGATTTGGTTTATCTCCCTAATCTTAAGACACTTTCTATCGATATTTCCATGTGGGGTGTAAAGATTGAGGACTTTAGCCCTATTTCCGGTCTTTCCGGACTGGAGGAGCTGTCTGTCAGCTATGAGCGTGAGGAGGAAATCGATTTGTCCTTTCTGGCGGAAATGAAGACGGTGAAAAGGCTTTTCCTTCCGTACTGCAGGTTGGAGAATATTGATTTTCTGGAGGACATGCCACAGTTGGAGTGCCTCTCCCTGTATCAGGCACCGGTGGAGGATCTGGCAGTGCTGGAAAAGCTGCCGGAGCTGGTGGAACTGTCCGTAGGCGGCAATGCAGGAGCACGGCACATTGAGGTGATTGGGACGCTGACTAAGGTGGAAGATTTGGGGCTGCAGGATTGCGGCATCGAGGATATCAGTTTTCTGAGCGGCCTGAAGGAACTTAAAAGGGTAAATTTAAATGACAATTCCGTCACAGACCTGACTCCTCTGGCAGGGCTCATAAATCTGGAGCGTCTTGGGCTTTCGCGGAACGGGATTCAAGATATTTCCCCCATATGCGGCCTGTATAATCTGTATGACCTGGCGCTGGATGGAAATGAGATCAGCGACATATCCGCCCTTCAGGGGCTGACTCGGCTGAACCAGGTGGGATTGTCTGATAATCAGATTACTGATTTATCGCCGCTGTCCGATAAAAATGAACTGATATATGCGGCAGTTTACGGCAATCCCTGTGAGGATTTGAACCCTGTGATACATGTACCCATGCTGTGGCCGGGCAAGGTTATCACAGAAGAGAAAGAGATTTCAGTGGCACAGTGGATAACGGAAAACAGGCCGGATTTGGAGGAACATGTCTGTATTGACTATGGGGAGGGAGATTTAAACCGGGACGGCAGAACCGATGTTGCTTTTGTGGTGGAAGAGAGATATGTTCAGGATGGAAAAATGTACGGCGGTCCGCGTGAAATGATTCTCCTTCTGCAGCAGAAGGATGGTTCCTGGGTTGAACTCGAAACCCCCTTTATCATGGAAAGCACGATGGGCGGTATGAGGGGAGATCCCTATTACGGCCTGAATATAAGCGAGGGATACCTGATACTGAAGACTGCATGGGGAAGCAGCGGAGGTACAACGGATACAGAAATTTATTCCTGCAGGGACGGAGCACTTTGGCTGGCGGAAGAAACCTGCGTGGAGGATTATAATTTTTCGGCGGGCTATGATGTGACAGTGTTGTATGACGAGGGTGCCACATGGTGCAGATATGCCATTGCCCTGGACGGCTACCGCATGGTCAGGCTGGATCTGGAGACTTCAGAACATCCGGCGCATAAGGCTTTTCCGCAAGTTTCTCTACATATTTTAGCTTACTATATCTATCCTGAGATGACGGATACCCGGCTGTCCGCTGCGGAGGCTCTTGAGTTGTTCCGGGAGGCGGTCTGGCCGGAGGCAATCAGGGAAGAACTGCCCTATGAGCCATGGCAGAAGGAGAATTATGAGCAGCTGAAGGGCATTGAACTGCCGGACTATTATTATGTATATTACTATGTGATAGAAGGAGAGGAGAAATATTTTTATTATCAGGGTCTGACTTTCCGGGACGGGACCTATTATCACCTGATATATGATGCGCAGGGGGACAAGCAGACGCTTTATTATGTAAATGATATGACCGGTGAAATCATCGATAAAATATATTGAACGAACTGTTAAAATAAGAGAATAAGAAAGGCGGAAGATCATGTTTGACAAGGATTTTGTCTGGGGCGTAGCAAGCAGCGCATACCAGGTTGAGGGAACTGACCCGGAGGATGGGAGAGGGAAAACTGTATGGGATACTTTTGTGGAGGCAGGCAGGATATTTGAGGGCCAGAACGCCTACACCTCCTGCGACCATATGCACCGGTACAGGGAGGATTACGCTCTGATGCGCAATCTGGGCATAAAGGCATACCGCTTTTCCATCAGCTGGGCAAGACTCATACCGGAGGGGGATGGTCCTGTCAACCCAAAGGCTGTGAAGTTGTACAGAGATATGATTCTTTCCATGAAGGAGAACGGTATTACGCCATATATTACTCTGTTTCACTGGGAATTTCCCCAGGCTCTTCAGGACAGGGGCGGCTGGCTGAATCCGGATGTTATGGAATGGTTTGGTAATTATGCAAAGGTTGTGGCGGAGAATTTCTCTGATCTTTGTCAGGACTTTATCACCATCAACGAGCCTCAATGCGCAGTAGGACTTGGGCATCTGAGCGGTGTTCATGCACCGGGACTTCAGCTTTCTTATAAAGAGACCTTTCAGATTGCCCACAACCTTCTGAAAGCCCACGGGAAGGCTGTCATCATGCTGCGAAAATATGCAAAGCAGCCTATCCGGGTGGGATATGCGCCTACGGGAGGAGTGGCTTATCCCTACACCGATTCTCCGGAGGATATTGCGGCGGCAAAAAAGGTATATTTCGGTTTTTACAATCCCATGAGCAACTGGACATGGAATGTGGCGTGGTTTTCCGACCCTGTATTTTTGGGACACTATCCTGAGGAGGGGCTGAAGCAGTTTCGGGAGTATCTGCCGGAAATCACGCAGGAGGATATGGAGCTTATTCACCAGCCCCTTGATTTCATGGGACAGAATATTTACAACGGCTATTACATCAGGGCGGGACAGGACGGGGAGCCTGAGTTTGTCACCAGGGAGCCCGGATTCCCCAAGACAGGGACGGACTGGCCGGTGACTCCGAGAGCCTTTTATTATGGTATCAGGTTCCTGACAGAGCGTTATAAGCTGCCACTCTATATTACGGAAAACGGCATGGGATGCCATGACAACGTAGCTCCAGACGGCAGAATTCATGACAATGACAGAATTACATTCCTGGACAGCTATATGGGGGCAATGCAGAAAGCCATAGAGGATGGCGCAAATGTCAAAGGCTATTTCCTGTGGACGTTTTTGGACAACTTCGAGTGGAACGATGGCTATAAACAGCGCTTCGGTATTGTGTATGTGAATTATCAGACCCAGAAGAGAATCGTGAAGGATTCTGCTTTCTGGTATAAGGAGGTTATCAATAGTATGGGAGCAAATCTTTCCTGCAACAATCCCTGTCAGGATATTCTGTTCCTGAATCCCGTGTTTACCCACAATATATGGGGGGGAAGCAGACTGCGTGAGGACTTCGGATATCCTGTGGAGGGGACGGACATCGGAGAGTGTTGGGGAATCTCCGCCCACCCTAACGGGGAGGGAACCATACGGGATGGTGCCTATGCCGGTGTGAAGCTTTCTGAGCTTTGGAAAACTCATCCTGAGATGTTCGGAAATGTGGAGTATGACCGTTTTCCGCTTCTGGTGAAGATTATTGACGCCAAAGATGACTTAAGCATTCAGGTTCATCCTGATGACGCTTATGCGAAAGTACATGAGAACGGTTCTCTGGGCAAGACGGAATGCTGGTATGTACTGGACTGTCCTCAGGGGGCCGCCCTTGTCATCGGTCACAATGCCGGGACAAAAGAGGAACTTGCGAATATGATCCATCAGGGACGCTGGAAGGAGTTTATACGGGAAGTTCCCGTGAAGAAGGGTGATTTCATTCAGATTGATCCCGGCACCGTCCACGCCATCAAGGGAGGGCTGCTGATACTGGAGACCCAGCAGAACAGTGATATTACTTACCGCGTTTATGACTATGACAGGCTTTCCAACGGTAAGCCCAGGCAGCTCCACGTGGAGCAGAGCATAGATGTCATTACCGTTCCCGCAAAATCCGCGGAGGACAGTGTAATGTCTGCGGCAAATCTGCCTGAAAATTGTATAAATGAGCTGTACCGCTGCAGTTATTACCGGGTTTCGAAGGTGAATGTAAACGACAAGTTTGTCTTTGAGCCGGATGCGCCTTTCCTGCTGGCGACAGTATTGTCGGGTGACGGTATTGTCAACAGTCAGCCGGTGAAGAAAGGGGACCATTTCCTGGTTCCCAATGGCGTTAAACAGCTTGAGTTTTCAGGAAAGATGGAGTTGATCGTGTCTAACGTGTAAACGGCTGTTACAACGTAATGGTACATAAAAGAATATACTTGACAATCATCCGAAATCGGACTATATTAAAAAAGTCCGATTTCGGATGATTTCATTTTTATGTATTTATAGATTAGGAAAAAGCGGACTTTCCAACATTTTATGTGGTATGAGGAGGCAGGTTTATGAAAACAGAGAGAGAATATCTTTCGGAATATAATGGGCTGATGAAGGAGAATGATGAGCTATATCGTAATGCGGCAAAGGCGATGGGGCTTTCCGACTGTGCCTTCTGGATTCTTTATATCCTTAGGGAACGTGATGAGGAGCTGATCCAGAGTGACATTTGTTCCGGCATCTGTATGCCGAAGCAGACCGTGAATTCTTCTCTGAAGAAGCTGGAGGAAAGCGGGTATCTCAGGCTTTTTGAAGGAAATGACAGAAGAAGCAAGCTTGTGCGCTTGACTCAGGAAGGGAATGCTCTTGCCGCTGAAACTGTTGACAGGGTACTGGCGGCAGAACTGCGGGCATTGGGCGGTATGACAGCGGAGGAGCAGTCTGTTTTTCTTGGGCTGTTTCGCAGGTATACGGACTTGTTGAAAAAAGAAATGTCTCCCCGGGAAAGGAAAAATTAGTATGAGCAGTGAAAATGAAATAGTAAAACGCAGGAAGACAGATATTCAATTGTCGGATCACTTTACTTACAGAAAGCTTTTAAGGTTTGTTCTGCCATCCATTGTCATGATGGTTTTTACATCCATCTATGGCGTAGTAGACGGCCTGTTTGTGTCTAATTTTGTGGGTAAAACATCCTTTGCGGCTATCAATCTGATCATGCCGGTTCTTATGATCTTCGGCGGTATAGGCTTTATGCTGGGAACCGGCGGCAGTGCCCTGGTTGCGAAAACGTTGGGAGAACAGAAACCGGAGCTGGCAAAAAGATATTTTACAATGATGATCTGGACAACGCTGATCGTGGGTGTGACCGTTTCGCTGGCAGGCATTGTGATCATGCGACCGATTGCGGTGTTTCTGGGAGCAGATGAATCCATGCTGCCGGATTGTGTGCTCTACGGGCGCATCACAATGATCTTCAATGTGACCTTTATGCTTCAGAATGTATTTCAGGGATTTTTGATCACAGCAGAAAAACCAAAGCTCGGACTGGCTACGACAGTGGCGGCAGGATTGACAAACATGACGCTGGATGCCCTGTTTATCGGTGGTTTAAAGTGGGGTGTTGCGGGCGCCGCACTTGCTACCGGCTTAAGTCAGTGCGTGGGCGGGCTGGTTCCGCTGGTGTACTTCTTATGTCCGAATACCAGCCTTCTGCGCCTGACAAAGACGAAACTGGAGATAAGGCCCATTTTAAGAGCCTGCGGCAACGGAGCGTCGGAAATGGTGTCTAACGTGACCGCCTCTGTGGTGGGAATGCTGTACAATTTCCAGCTGTTGAAGTATGCGGGTGAAAACGGCGTGGCTTCCTACGGAGTTCTCATGTATGTACAGTTTATTTTCGTGGCGGTGTTTATAGGGTATTCCATCGGCAGCGCTCCCGTGGTGGGCTATCACTACGGAGCAGGAAACCATGAGGAACTTAAGGGGCTGCTACGAAAGAGCATCCTGCTGATGGGAGTGATCGGCTTTTGTATGGTACTGGTGGCGCAGGTTCTTGCCGCGCCCCTTTCAAAGGTATTTGTTGGGTATGACCGGGAGTTGTTCAATATGACAGTCCGTGCCCTTCGAATTGCGTCATCCGCGTTCCTGGTGGTCGGATTCAATATTTTTGCTTCATCTTTCTTTACTGCGCTGAACAACGGCGGTGTGTCCGCAGCAATATCCTTCCTGCGCACCTTTATCTTCAAACTGTCCGCAGTGTTGATTCTGCCGCTGCTGCTGGATTTGGACGGCATCTGGTGGGCGGATGTTACAGCGGAAATTTTTGCCTTTGCAATCTCCGTCCTGTTTTTGGCCGTTAAGCGGAAAAAGTATCATTATTGAAGAGTGCAAAAAACTGTATATCTAGGGGCTGGTAATGGCTGGGTCACAAGTCGTATTCGGGCGCTCTGGTCTCCATAGACAGCAGTTTGCGGAACTCCTCGCTGGTCATGGCATAAACAGCATGTGTGTCCCTGCGCTTTTCCGCCAGCTTCGGAAGGTAGGAGATAAGGCTTTCGTACAGAGCGAGTGCCTCGGGATGTCCTTCCTGTATCAACTCGGGTAAATCGCTGGTGCAGACCAGAAGTCCTAAATCCAAATCCTGCAGATAGATTTCATAAATCATTCCCAGTCGATGGTTCCTGGAAAAATTGTCAATCGTCTGCACGATGGGAACAATCCCCGTGCCATCCAGAATCGTAGAGCGGGAAGAGTTTACAATGGAATGCCACTGGGGCGTTGTATAAGTTTCGCAGGGAAAGCCCGCAAGGGCTTCGTGTTCCTTGCGGATGAGGAGTCCCAGGGTTCCCACCGGCACCTCCTTGTTGGAGCTTAAGGAGATATTGCGGAACATGGGATAGCACCAGAAGTCTGTGCAATAGGTGCCTTCTATGGATGCCTTGTTTTCTTCGTCGGAGAGAAAGAGCAGGCAGGCTCTGTTTGTCTGTGCCAGAGCAGGCAGATGATCAAGTTGCTGCACAACCTGCAAATCGGAAGCCGGAAAAATGCAAGGAAAGCATTCATGTTCAGCGTTTGACGTATCTTTGTAAATCCATAGTCCATAGCTGTTGCTGATACATAAGTTTTGCAGTTCAACAGTCAGCGTCAGGGAAGCGGGCCTGTCCACTTCCGGCAGCTGCATGGAGAACACTCCTATGGCATGGACGCCATTGGTATGGACGCCATTGGCATGGACGCCATTTTCTGTCAGTGCTGTCACAGGCGCATCGACATAAGATATGACATTTCCAACGCTGTCTTTCAGGCAACAGACAAGCTTGTCATCCGCCATGGGCAGTTTTCTGAAATAACTCAGAGAAACTGCGAATTCAAGGACTTTTCCGGAAATAACGACATAGCTGTCAAATTCTGCCTGAACAACAGCATCAGAGCAGTATCTGCGCCAGTCTGCCGCTGTTATCAGCCCCTTATTCTCCATGAAGGAGTTGAGAACGCCTATCAGGGCAGTACCCTGTCCCGTGAAATCCTGAATGTCAAGAACCTGAAAGCCACCCAGCTGTGAGGAGCGCAGAGCAGTTTCCAGTTCGTCCTTGTAGCAGGCCACCGCAAGAGCGCCGGAACTACGGAAAAAGTCATTGGAAAAGTCAAGCATCCCTTTTTCTTCCAGACGCCTTCTGAACTCTTCCAGATTGCGAGCCTTCAATACACCTGTATACTTTTGGATTTCACGGAAATCAGGATAGGTTTCATACTGTCCGATTTCGTGGGAGATGACAGGAATCTCCGGTATCAGTTCGGACTGAACCTCTGAAAGCCTGACCTTTTTGACTCCTGTGCCGTATTGAATTTCCGCAAACTGCTCGTCGGAGGCTATAGTTTCATCGGCAGCGCCAACTGTTTTCCCTGTAGAAAGGCAGGAGGGGCGGATTGCTTCGTCATAGTTAAAGCGTGTTCCGGGAACTGCGGTCTGGACATGTCCCAGGGGCTTGTCGCACATGGCATAGGAACCCCGGATCTGTCTGTCAACTGTAAAACGCACTCCTGAGAAGAAATCGTCAAAAGGTTGGATATTCGGCGTCCAGAAGAAATTGTTGGAACCCTGCGCAAAGAGCACATCCGGGCGGAATGCCTTGTATTTCTTCAGAAGGTCATTTAGGGCGGAGGCGTTTCCCCAGAGTTCATTGCCCATGGACATCATACAGTAGGAGGGATGATTACTGAAGGATTCCAGCATCCGAAAACCTTCCGCTTCCAGAAAATCCTGTGCTTCTTTGTCATAACCCTCGTCATCTGGGCCGTTGAAGGTGCCCCAGAAGGAAACCTCCGGCTGCATGTAGATACCGAGAAGGTCAGCTGCAATAAAGGCGGCTTCCGGGGGACAGCAGGTGTGGAAGCGGTAGTGGTTGATTCCGTAATCCCGGGCAATCTTCATGACATGGAGCCAACCCGCAACGTCCATAGGGGCATAGCCGGTCAAGGGAAAGATCATCCCCTCATTCTTGCCGCGCAGGAAGGTTTTTCTGCCGTTGATGAGGAAGTGGGTCCTGTCCGCAGTGAAAGAGCGCAGACCACACCAGACATGGGCAGTGTCCATGGACGCATCTCCATTCGTCTCTTTAAAGGCTTTGCAGGAGAGGTGCAGGCGGTAGACATAAGGATCCTCTTCGTCCCAGAGCTTTGGATTGGCAGAAAGATCCAGGAAGAGTTCAAAGTGGTTTTCGCCCGGCTGAAGAGTTACATCAAGGCTTTCCGTCCCGTCAGGAAGCGGCATCCACTCCACAAGATCCTCATAATTTCCATTCTCAGGGATAATCTTGTCCTGCGCTGCATATACATCCTTCAGGTGGCAGAGAACGGGCTGAACCTGAATCCCGGCAGAGCAGGGGAGTTGACCGTCATACTGCACCGGAATTTCGAGAAAAATGCCTTTTTGTTCATACCTGCACCTTGCCTCGACTGCACCGAAACGTATATCCTCCCGGACAGTCAGGGAGATTTCTCCCAGGATTCCGTTCCAGTTGGTCTGAGTATCGGGGGAGGTCATGTGCCCTCCCGGAACCTTGTAATCGGTGTTGGACACCATGATGGTGATGGAGGGATTCAGAGTTTTTATCATGCCTGTCAGGTCATAGCGGTGCCTTGCAACAAAACTGTCAAAACTGCCTGCGAAACAGCCGTCCACCCAGACATGGGATATCCTTGTGCGCTCCAGCGTAAGCTCAAAATGCTTTCCGGAAAGCTCGGAATTATCCTTCAAGGGCAGTGAGATAGTTTTCCGATACCAGCTGTAGCCTTCCATCTCGTATGGGTCGGTGAGATGACCGGTGTCTGTCCTGTCATGGGGCGTCCCCTTCCCGGACTCGGAGACTGTAGTGGGAAGCAGTATTGTATCGTCAAAATCCATAGTCTCATAATGAGCGTTAAGCCCCTGTTTCTCTTTGTCCAGGCAAAACTGCCACGGGCCCTGCAGATTCATTACAATATTCATGTGCGGAAGGTCCTTTCTTTTTTGATTGAAAGCTTTAACAAGTATACCAGATGTAAGTGTTTTTTTCCAGTATAACAAAATTTGTAAAAACCTCTGGATTTTTTGATATAAATGTGAGAAAATGGTAGGTGAATGATATTATTTTATCAATTACAAGATTGAATAAATAATAACTTACATAACTGAAAGGAGATTTCACATGATTTATTCAAAGGAAGTTGAAGAAATGTGCACAGTTCGTCAGGGTGTGCATCATGGCTGCGCGCCTATCCCCGAAGAAGCCAAGTGGGTGCAGGCAAAGAAGGTAGAAGACATTTCCGGTCTGACACATGGTGTGGGCTGGTGTGCTCCGCAGCAGGGTGCATGTAAGCTGACCCTGAATGTGAAGGAGGGCATCATTCAGGAAGCACTGGTGGAAACCATCGGATGTTCCGGCATGACCCATTCGGCAGCTATGGCGGCGGAAATCCTGCCCGGTCTGACCGTTATGGAAGCCCTGAATACTGACTTGGTGTGTGATGCCATCAACACTGCCATGAGAGAACTGTTCCTTCAGATTGTTTACGGACGTACCCAGAGTGCCTTCTCTGAGGAGGGACTGCCTGTGGGCGCAGGTCTTGAGGACCTTGGAAAGGGCTTGAGAAGCCAGGTCGGAACCATGTACGGAACCTTAAAGAAGGGTCCCCGCTATCTGGAGATGGCTGAGGGTTATGTGACCGGTATCGCTCTGGACAAGGATGACCAGATCATCGGTTATGAGTTTGTAAGCCTTGGAAAGATGACTGACTTCATCAAGAAGGGTGATGACCCTAACACCGCTTATGAGAAGGCTAAGGGACAGTATGGCCGTGTAGCGGATGCCGTTAAGATCATCGACCCCAGAAAAGAGTGAGAAAGAGATAAAGGAGGACAGGAAAATGGCTTTATTTGAATCATATGAAAGACGTATTGATAAAATTAATGCTGTGCTGAACAGCTATGGTATCTCCTCTATCGAAGAAGCGGAGAAGATTACCAAGGACGCTGGTCTTGACGTATATGACCAGGTGAAGAAGATTCAGCCCATCTGCTTTGAAAACGCATGCTGGGCGTATACCGTAGGCGCGGCTATCGCAATCAAGAAAGGCTGCCGCAAGGCATCCGAGGCTGCAGCAGCCATCGGCGAGGGACTTCAGGCATTCTGTATTCCCGGATCTGTGGCAGATACCCGTAAGGTTGGCCTGGGACACGGTAATCTGGGCAAGATGCTTCTTGAGGAGGATACCGACTGCTTCTGCTTCCTGGCAGGACATGAGTCCTTTGCGGCTGCTGAAGGCGCTATCGGTATCGCAGAGAAGGCAAACAAGGTTCGCCAGAAGCCTCTGCGCGTTATCCTGAACGGCCTCGGCAAGGATGCGGCAAAGATTATTTCCCGTATCAACGGTTTTACCTTCGTTGAGACTGAGTATGACCCCTACACCAACGAGGTGAAGGAAATCGAGAGAATTCCTTACTCTGAGGGACTTCGCTCCAAGGTAAACTGCTACGGTGCAAACAGCGTTCCCGAGGGCGTTGCAATCATGTGGAAGGAGAATGTGGATGTCTCCATCACCGGTAACTCCACCAACCCCACCAGATTCCAGCATCCCGTTGCAGGAACCTACAAAAAGGAGAGAACTGAGGCAGGAAAGAAGTACTTCTCCGTTGCTTCCGGCGGCGGTACAGGACGTACACTGCATCCCGACAACATGGCTGCAGGCCCTGCATCCTATGGCTTCACGGACACACTGGGACGTATGCACTCCGACGCACAGTTCGCAGGTTCTTCTTCCGTTCCCGCTCACGTTGAGATGATGGGTCTCATCGGTATGGGCAACAACCCCATGGTGGGCGCTACCGTGGCTGTGGCGGTTTTGATTGAGGAAGCAGCGAAGGCAAATCGTTTCTAATAAACGATTGCAAGTTCTAAAATCTGAATAGAAAAATGACAAACCCCCGAAAGCTTTAAGAGCTTGCGGGGGTTTCTTGCGGTAAAGTACAGAAAGTATAAACATCTTCCGAAATTCTGAAAGTCCGGAATTCGGCACGCACATAATATGTAAGGATTACACAGGTTAAACGCAGGAGTAGTATAAAAAAGCAACGATATATTATGTGTAAATTATGGCATGTAGTATATGCTATAAAAATATGATTTTTTCCAATGGATTTGATTTACAACAATCGAATAATGTTGTAAGATGTACTTATCAAAAGAGAAGGAACAAGGATACATGGATAGAAAAAATATTGAGGATTATCGGATAATATCAACAAAGCAGCTCGTAAGAGTAGTTGAGGATGGATTACGCAATTCAGAAAGATTTTGTTTTATTCTTGGGTCAGGTGCATCGGTGTCATCCAATATTCCGATGGGAGGAGAATTAGAATATAAATGGATGGAAG
>CAMWJV010000111.1 GCA_947174665.1 uncultured Lachnospiraceae bacterium | reverse complement strand
TCATCACCAACGATGCAACCGGCGAGGAAGTATTCGTACATTTCTCCGCAATCAATGCTGACGGCTTCAAGTCTCTTGAGGAAGGCCAGAAGGTTACTTTCGACACCGAGACAGATCCCCAGAACAGCAGCAAGACCCGTGCTACCAACGTTACTGTTGTAGCATAACTGCTTCTGACTGACGAAGAACGCAAAAAGGGCTGTAAAACAGCTCCCAAAAAAATCCGGGATTTTCGATATTCGAAAGTCCCGGATTTTATATTGTATGTTTTACAGAATGTCATTATACGTTGCATTCCCTGAAAATGCTGTCAACTGCGATTCTGTATTCCGAAACACTTCCCGCCTTTCTGATCTTTTTGAGATACCTTTCAGAGTTTTCAAAGCTTTGAATCATAAATGTCCAAAGCTCCTTCATCTTGTACAGGGTGTTGGTATCTCCGGACATTATCTGTATATAGCCCTCCAAAATTTCGTCATGAAACGCCCGAAGCGTGTCAGCGGAATGATCCCCTGTCAAAAATCCGGGCCTCTGCAGAATTCCCCGCCCGACCATGACGGTGTCAACATCCGGCAGCCGGGAGATAAGCCATCCCATTGTCCCATATTCGGTGCCGTCACCATCCAATGAAATTATATCTCCGTTATAGCACAGAGGAATCCGCAGACATCCGACGGCAGCCTCAAAGGTTTCTATATGTACCCGTCCCCCGTAGCCCTCCCGCAGCAGCCTCGGATGGATGATCAACTCCTCCATGGGATAGCGGCCAAACAGTTCCAACAGTCTGCCCCATTCCTCCATATCTTCCACGCCGATTCTTGTCTTGACGGATATTCTAAGGCGGCCTTTGTCAAAAATCTCATCCAGAAACCGTTCCAGTTCCTCCGGTACACTTAAGAACCCCGCCCCCCGCTTCCTGGCCGTCACCGTGCCGGAGGGGCAGCCCAGGTTGAGATTTACCGTGGGATAGCCGTATGAAGCCGCCACATCTGCAATACTCAGGAAATCCTCCGGGCGATTGGCGAGAATCTGGGGCACTACATTCATTCCCTCATTGTGCTCCGGCAGAATGTCATTGCGCTCTCTGCTGTTCAGTTTCCTGTTTCCGATAAAGGGTGTGAAATATTTTTCCACACCGCCATAGTATTTATGATATGCCCGTCTGAAATTGTAGGTGGTGATTCCCTCCATGGGAGCCAAATAGTATTTCATACAGTCCTCAATTATTTACATCCCCTGTTCCGCTTTCTGGAACAAATTTTTAAATTTGGATGAAAGCTTACACAGCTTGTCATACAGGTCGAATGTGATCTCCGTGTCAGGAGCCACCTGCATGTAAGAGCATACCATACATACCATAGTGTAGCTGTCCATAACGGATGATTTCACGATGAGCACAATCATCATTGCCAGTATTACTGCCACAAAAAACACATTGAATCCCGGCATCCCCGTGACAGACAGGATGGCAATGGTCACCCCCAGCAGCAGAAGCCATGCCACGGAAGACAGGAGGAGTGTGATTAACGCCGTCTTAAGCGCATTCTTTAATATGGTCTTCCAGTTCTGAAAATAGATGACCACACCGTCCGCGGCGCTCTTGAAGGCTGACTGCTCCTCATTATAAAAGGTGTATGCCAGACAGCATTCATCCACATTGCCAAGAGCTATGTTGACAAAGGATTTGGCAAAGGACACCAGAGAGTCCATTCCGGGTATCTTGCCCAAAACATTGCCTACAATATCCAGACCGCCGTTAATCTGCTTTACAGCGCCGGACACCAGACGATCCACTGCAAAATATGCAGCAGCAGTGGCAAATTTCTTCTTCACAATTTCTTTCCCGTATTCAAAGGAATTCTCCGGCAGACTGCCCGTGGTCAGCAGGCAGGTGACCACAGCGATATGTCCCGCCTTTATCAGGTAACCCACATAATATTGTGAAATACCCAGGGCCGCCAAGGACAACGCCATCCATATCATCAACGCGTACATGCCCACAACACCGCTGTCATCCATGGATGAAAGACCCAGCAGGATCAGCCCCAGCACAATGGAAACTGCTATGGCACACCCTCCCAAAGCCAGCTTCATCCACACAAAGTTCATTGTTTGCTTAAAAACGTCATTTGCTTTCATGTAATGCTCCTTCCTTAAGTAAAATAATGCCTGTTTTCTATCTTATGGAGCGGAACATGAAAAGTCAATGTACAAAGGTATGAGCGGTCACTATAGCGGTATAAGCGGTTTAAACCTCTTCTTTTATCCAGACATATCTGGGATCATCATCCCGGGTAGTCCAGGGATTGCCGGGCAGATGCCTTATCATCCAGCAGTAATACATGGGATAGCCCGGGGCCGTCACCTGAGGGTGAGTCTCACTCGGGGTGATAGCCGCAAAGCTTCCGTCCCCTATCTTATAGGCATTCTCCCCGATAAAGCAGGCACCGAACCCCTCCTCCCGCTGAAACCGATAATAGTATACCTCCGGCTGGGGGTGTGAATGAGGGGTATAGCTTGACCAGCTTCCCTGGTGGTTGATCACCTCGCCGTTTACCATATTTGAGTAAGGTGCATTATCATAATCAAAGACAGTGCGCACGGTGCGGACCATGCGATCCTCGCAGAGTCCGAATCCAAAGGTTTCGTCCCGGCAGGTATCCGGTGTATAAAACACCGATGCAAATTCTCTTTCATTCTCTGTCTTCTGCACCAGCAGCTCACTGTCAGCCACAGCCTTCACCGTAATCTTCTTTCCCCTGCACACATGGAGACAATAAGGGCCTTCCTTGATAAAATCATCTCTGTGTCCCCCGGCTTTCTGCCCCTCCCATTCATAGGTTACCTCGCCCAGCACCAGCAGCGCCGCCGTCTCCTCACTGTTCGAGAAGAATTCTCTCTCCTCTCCCGCCTTCATCCGATAGACGGCAATATCCATCATCATGTCATTTTCCGCATCTCCCGCAGATGTCAGGCGCTTCACGCCGTTCTCATCGTACTGCGGATATCCGAACTGTTTACTCATTTATTCTCCATTCCGAAACGTTTTCACAAGAGGGTGGCGCAAACTTCAATTTACGTCCGCCCACAAATTTGCGACGTTCCTGCACAAACTACCGCCTTTTTGCCGCGGCTCAAAACTTAATTTCAGAAAGCTTCACGGGCCTGTGCTCCTCCACGGACTTCTTTGCCGCGATACCCATCAGAACCGGCTTCAGGCCGTCCATAACTCCCAAAGGCGTCTCCGTATCCTTCTCGATGGCCTCCACGAACAGTCTGACCTCTCTGGAAAAGGACTCCATGTATCTCTCCAGGAAGAAATACAGCGGCTTCTCCCCCGTAATTCCGTCAGCGTTGCTTAATACTGCCGAGGAAGCCGTATCGTTCGCCGTCGCCACCATCCCCTTTGAGCCGAAAACTTCCGCTCTCTGGTCATAGCCGTATACAGCCTTTCTTGAATTGTCGATGACTGCAATAGCTCCGTTCTCCATCTTCAGGGTAATAACTGCTGTATCCACATCCCCTGCCTCACCGATCGCCGGATCCACCAGAACCGCAGACTGTACGTAAATTTCCTCCGCATCGCATCCTGCCAGGTAACGTACCATGTCGAAATCATGGATGGTCATGTCCAGGAACATACCGCCCGAAACAGCCGCATACTCCGCAGAAGGGGGCTCCGGATCCCTGGATGTGATCCTGATAATGTGAGGATCGCCTATTTTTCCTGCCGTTATCGCATTCCTCACCGCCTCAAAATTATGGTCAAAGCGCCGATTGAAACCAACCTGATACTTCAGCTTGCTTCCCTCCAGAGCTTTCACTACCTCCTTAATCTTTCCAAGGTCATGGTCGATGGGCTTTTCGCAGAACACATGCTTGCCCGCCTGAATGGCCTCAATGGAGATGGGCGAATGTGTGTTAGTGGAAGAGCAGATCATGACCGCGTCAATTTCAGGGTCATTCAGGATTTCATGATAATCCTTCACGGTCTGCTCCACTCCCAGGGACTTTGCCCATTCGGCGGTCTCCTCCGTCATAAACGGATCTGCCAGCGTCTTGATCTTTGCGTTTTTAATGTGCAGGCAGATACTTTCCGTATGTACCTTTCCGATCCGTCCTGCACCGATCACTCCAAATGTCACCATACTCAATTCCTCCTCTTTTCTCTTACTGACCTTCATGTCACAGCTTTGCTGCGATTCACAATCCCATAGCCAACAAGTTGGCTTGATAAGAAGCTCTGCTCTGCAGAGCGTGAAATCACTTGGCGAAGCCCTTTTGAGCTTAGTGATTTCCTTCACACTACTATAGTCCGGCATGCTCCTGTATGTATTTTCTTGCCTTCAATGCGTATTCAAATGGATTGGCCTTTGCAGGATCCTGTTCGGCCTCCACCAGCATATAGCCCTCGTAATGATTGTCCGACAGCACTCTGAATATGGAATCAAAGTCTATGCAGCCGTCTCCCGGAACCGTAAACGCCCCCTGACGCACTCCCTCCAGAAAGCTCAGATGTTCTGCCTTCACCCGGCCAACCACCTCAGGGCGGATGTCCTTTAAGTGTACATGCTTTATCCTGTTCACATGCTTTTTCACCAGTTCCACAGGATCCTCGCCACAGTAGGCAAAATGGCCGCTGTCAAAGAGCAGGCTGACATACTCGGGATCCGTGTTTGCAAGCATCCTCTCCGTCTCTGCCGCGGACTGTACCACCGTTCCCATATGGTGGTGGAAAGTAAGGGCAAGTCCCCTCTCCTTCGCTGCCTTTCCCAGCTTATTCAGTCCAGTGCAGAGAAGCTCCCACTCCTCCTCATTCATGACATGCTTTTTCTCGAACACGGGCACATCCTGCATTCCCTGTATGCTGTAAGACTGCTCCGACACCCCGATCACTCTGGCCCCCATGGCTTTTAAAAACTCTACCTTCTCAATAAAGGGCTTTTCCGTCTCCTCATAAGGTTTGGAAATTAGAAAGGTGGAAAACCAGCAGTTGCAGATTTCCAGTCCCCTCAGTTCCAGAGCTTTTTTCAGAACCTCTACATCCGTGGGATATTTGTTGCCGATCTCTGAACCGCTGTATCCCGCCAGCGCCATCTCGCTGATGCACTGCTCGAAGGTATTTTCCTTCCCCAGATCCGGCAGGTCGTCATTGGTCCATGCAATCGGTGCAATTCCCAGCTTCACTTTACCTTTTTCAAACATTTTAAACCTTCTCCTCTTTTCCGCGCCGTGCGCTATAATAATGACAGTTCATGACTGAACTGCTGCCTTAATATAATCTTGCTTTCTCCCTGCCCTCCAGGACGCGGGCGTAAGCCGCCTTGCCCTCCGGCTTCTCCGACACCGCCGCAGTTCCCACGTTCCACCAGGAGTTATAACCGTCAGTCATGGTCTTGGGCAGCACCTTAATGTCGATCAGGGTAGACACCTTCTGCTTCTTTGCGTCCTCAAGAGCCGCCTCCAGTTCCTTCAGGGTGCGCACCGTGTATCCCTTGGCTCCGTATCCTTCCGCAACCTTAGCAAAGTCAATGGGGATCAGTCCCCCCTGCAGTTCTCCCTTATCGTCCCGATATCGGAATTCCGTAGCCAGATTGCCGATACCGTTGGACATCTGCAGATTGTTGATGCACCCGAAACCACAGTTGTCAAACAACAGCAGATTGATCTTCTTCCCCTCCTGAAGGGACGTGAGGAACTCACTGTGCAGCATCAGGAAACTGCCATCCCCCAGCATGGCATAGACCTCCCGCTCCGGCTCCGCCAGCTTGCATCCGAGGGCTGCCGCCGCCTCATAGCCCATACAGGAGTACCCATACTCCATGTGGTAGGAGTCCTTCTCCTCTGTGGTCCACATGCGCTGAAGGTCTCCGGGCAGGGAACCTGCAGCACCGGTGACAATAGCATCCTTCGGAATCACCTTCCTGACCCGTGCCACCGCCGCCGTCTGTGTCAGGGCGCTGCCCGTAAGCTTCGCAAACTCCTCAATGGATTTTTCGTTGCGGGCGTTGATCAGGGGTTGGAAATCAGCGCCGTACTCATATTCCGCCAGGCGCTTCATCTCCTCCTCCCAGCTTTTGATTGCTCTGCCGATTTCATCTGTGTAGGCACTCCTGTAGCCCGCGGCCTTCAGTTCCCGCGAGAGAGCCTCCAATGTGACCTTCGCGTCCCCGATGACGCTTACCGCGTCCATCTTATAGGCATGAAATCTGGACACATTTACCGTGACAAACTTCACGTCCGGGTTGCTGTACTGAGATTTTGAGCCGGTGGTGAAATCCGTCAGCCTTGTGCCCACTGCCAACACTACATCCGCCATCGCTGCAATCTCATTTGCCGCCGAATTTCCCGTGACACCCACACCACCCAGATTATAGGGCGAGGAACCTGCGCAGGCACTTTTGCCCGCCTGGGTCTCCGCAAAGGGAATATTGAAGTCGCTGCAGAACTGCTCCAGCACCCTTCCTGCCTCTGAATATCTGACTCCGCCGCCGCAGATGACCAGCGGATGTCTGCTTTTCTTCAAAATTTCTACCGCATCCAGAAGCTCCTCCTCAACGGGAATCGCTCTTGTAATCTTATGCACTCTTTTTCCGAAGAAGGAATCCGGGTAATCGTAGGCTTCCCCCTCCACGTCCTGGCTTAAGGCAATGCATACCGCCCCGGTCTCCGCCGGATCCGTCAGCACCCGCATAGCCTGTATCATGGTACTCATCAGCTGCTCCGGCCGGACAATCCTGTCCCAGTATTTGCATACCGGCCGGAAAGCGTCATTTGTGGTAACGGAAGGAGCGCTGCTCTGCTCCAGCTGCTGCAGTACGGGATCCGGCTGCCTGGTGGCAAAAGTGTCCCCCGGCAGAAGCAGCAGAGGAATGTTGTTGACTGTTGCGCAGGCAGCAGCCGTCACCATGTTGGCAGCCCCCGGTCCTATGGAGGACGCACAGGCAATGATCCTCTTCCTGTTATTCTGCTTGGCAAAGGCTGCAGCCACATGGGCCATCCCCTGCTCGTTCCTTCCCTGGAACACCTTCAGCCCGCCCGGATTCTCGTCCAGTGCCTGGCCCAGCCCCACAACGATGCCATGCCCGAAAATAGTGAATACACCTTCAACAAATCTTGTTTCCACCCCATCCCGCAGCACATACTGGTTATCCAGGAATTTTACCAGCGCCTGGGCCACTGTCATGTGTGTTGTCTTCATTTCCTGCCTCCTTTATATATCGATATACCCTCGGAATCACATATCGCGATGAAGAATGCCCGCACAAGGCCGGCTTTGCCGGCCTGGCATTCTTCGGTGTGAAGAAGCTCTGCTCTGTAGAGCATGAAATCGCTTAGCGAAGTCCTTTTGAGCTTAGTGATTTCCTTCACACTACTCTGGCCACCATCTCGCCGTATTTTTCCTTGCTGTCCTGTATAAACTTCTTCACCTGCTCAGGGTTCGGCAGATCGTCGGAGCAGGAATGGCTTGCCACCATCATGGATGCCTCGGCGCTGCCGAACTCAAGACAGTCTATCATTTCCCAGCCCTGGTACAGACCATAGAGGAAACCTGCTGCATAGCCATCACCTCCCCCGAAGGACTTCAGACAGTCCACGGGAAAGGGCTTGATGGAAAAGCTCTTTCCGTCCTTTGTGTAAGCGGTTGAGCCCTCTTTTCCATGCTTGATGACCAAAAGCTTCGCGTTTTTCGACATCCAGTAGTCCGCCGTCTCCCTGTCGCTCCTGCCGGGGCAGACCAACTTTTCAGTAAGGTCAAATTCCTCTCTGGAGCCTAAGATGATATCCGCCTCCCCTGCCACCATAGAATAATATATGGAGATTTCATCCTTGTTCTTCCAGTTGTATTCCCGGTAATCAATATCAAAGATCAGCTTTGTGTTGTTCCTCTTCGCAAGCATCACCGCTTTCAGCGCCGCTTCCCTGGATGGGCTCTCCGCAAGGGAGGTTCCCGAGATCAGCAGAGCCTTTGTATTCTTTATGTACTCTTCGTCAATGTCATCGACACAGAGCTGCAGATCCGCTATACAGTTGCGGTACATCAATATGCGGCTCTCCTCCGGTGAAATGATCTCCGTAAAGGTCAGCCCGATCTTTTCCCCGTTGGTGCATCTGCGGATGCGGGAGGTATCGATACCCTCCTTCTCAAAATAGTGGGTTACGAAATCACCGAACTGGTCGTCGGAGACCCTGGCAAAAAATCCCGTCTTCATACCGTGCCTGCGAACTCCCACCGCAATATTGGCAGGTGAGCCTCCCAGGTACTTCTTAAAAGTAGTGCACTCCTCCAGGGGATGAAAATAGTCCACGGGATTAAAATCCACGGCAATCCTCCCCAGCAACACCAGGTCCACAGGCCTGTTTTTGTCAAACTCAATATACTGCATCCCTTCTTACACCCATCCGCACGCTGCGACGCGCACTCATATCAATAGGTTAAATACGCTTTTTTATTCAACCTTTTCGTTCTACTCGTAAAGTCCGGAGTAGATTGCCCTCACATCCTCCACGCTGATTTCCTTTCTTGTATTGGAGGGGCTTCCGCTGGCCATGGCATCCTCGGACATTTTGTCAATCACTTTTGTATAGCTTTCCTTCTCAATGCCGTATTCCCTCAGGGTCGGAATCTCACAGGTCCTGCAGATGTCCACAACAGCCTTCAGGAAGCTTTCGCTTGCTTCCCTGTCCCCGGTGCCGGGAGCCGCCACGCCAATCTCCCTGCCCAGCCGTCCGAAGCGCTCATAAGCCCCGTCCAGCACATAGGAAAGACACTTCTCCAGAAGCATTGCGTTGGAAATACCGTGGGGCACATGGAACAGAGCTCCGATGGGCCGGCTCATACCGTGAACGATGGTCACCGACGCATTGTTAAATGCGATTCCCGCCTCCAGTGCCGCAAGCGACATCTCTTCCCTGGCCTGCACATTGTCACCGTGCCGGAAGGCCTCCGGCAGCCAGGTAAAAATTCTTTTCACAGCCGACAGTGCAAACACATCCGACAGAGGCTGTGCCTTTCTCGATGTATAGGCCTCCACCGCGTGGGTCAGGGCATCCAGACCCGTTGCTGCCGTGATGGCGGGAGGTGCAGTCATGGTGAACTGCGGGTCGATAACCGCCAGTGTGGGCATCAGTACAGCCCCCTTCAGCAGCATCTTAATATCCCGCCCGGTATCCGTTATAATGGTAAACTGTGTAGCCTCGGAGCCTGTTCCCGCCGTTGTGGGCACTGCCACCATGGGCGGCGTCTCCTTTTCGATCACCTTACCCAGATAATCCGTGATGACGCCACCGTTTCCCACAAGCGCTCCGATTGCCTTCATGGAATCGATGGGGCTTCCGCCTCCCAGGGCCACAAGGAAATCACAGCCCTCTCTCTTATAGATTTCCAGCCCCTCCGCAATCATCACATCCGTGGGCTCTCCGGATATGCCGGAGTATACAGCATACTGAATGCCGCAGCTTTTCAGGGCCTCCTCCACATGTGCCAGATTTCCCAGACGGATCATCACCTCGTCCGTAACCACCAGGGCTTTTTTTCCAAGCCCCGCCATGCTGCCCTCCGCCTGCTTCAGTGCTCCCGCGCCGCTTATGATCTGCTTCGGCATGATAAATGAACTGCTCATATACACCCTCCATTCCTCTAATCACGGCTGTTCTGCCGCTCTATCTATTTTATTCTTCCATTCCGTAATACGCTCAACGATCAGCACATCCAGCTCTTCCCAGGGCATCAGCAAATCCTCAGTCCTGCGGGCATCGCCCGCCGTGTGCAGTTTTCCATCCTGCGTCGTGTACAGGCCCGTTTCCTCAGTCCGGTACGGATTCGGATGCCGCACCGTGAACTCCCATGTGGGCACAAAGGCGTGGTTCTCCCGGATATACCACTCAACCTTTCTGTCAAAGACCTCATCCGTGAAAAGCCTTCCCTCAAACATGGGAGCAATGAGAAGTCCGTCCCTGCCCGCATATTCTCCGCAGCACCTGTCCCGGTCCGGAAACAGTCTGAAGTAATGGGGCTTCGGCATAAATGCATGCTTTCCCGGCTGTACATACAGAATGACATGAGTGCCCTCAAACTGAGTCTCGCCCTCTATGAGATCATTCAGGAACTTACCGTGAAAGCTGCCCAGAATACCTGTTATTCCGCCCTCCCGGTCCACCTTTACAAACACATGCTCCAGATCGTACAAGTGCTGAATGTCGAAGTCATAATAGAAGGCATATTCAATCACTGTCTCCCCCGGTTCCAACTCAATCTGCAGCCTGCAGGAACGGCTTCTGAATGCTGTCCAGGGGACAGCATCTGCCTGGTGGGCATCACCGGCCGTGTATACCGTGTACCCCACTCCCTCCGGCCCGTATGGCTCCGCCCTGTCGTATCTCAAGTGTGGTATATACCTTTCCGCCAGTCCCCGGTCTGTGGTTAATTCTCTCATTGCTTTGCGTACAAACTCCTCTTGTTCCGAATCTCAATGGTGTGGTCAAAGGCCGTATAGTCCGTCAGATACAGTGTTGCCGCACCCGGTGTCTTGGCCTCGCTGTCCTCCTTGCCCTCGGTGAAATGGTGCTCCCCGAAGCAGGGACCCACAATCAGGGCATCGCTCCCGTTTCCTACCTCCGTATAACCCTTCTTCACCACAATGACCTCGCTGCCGGTCAGCGGCATATCCACATATTCATTGGTCATTAAATTGACGCCGGAAAAGGCAAGCTCAATTCTCCAGGGTGCCCCCTCCACGCCGGAGGTCTTTACCCTGACATCCACGCCATTCTCCACTTCCTTTACCCAGACATCGATCTGCATGTCAGGACCCTGCTTTTTATCCCGGGAAGCGTTGTTCATCTTCCACCAGTCACTGGTCTCCGGTTTCTCTGCAAAGGGCAGATAATACCAGCCCCGCATGGTCTGGGACAAGTGATATTCCCGCTCCGACAGCCGCTCCATTTTTTCACTCTTAAAAGCCCTGTGTTCGCAGAAGCTTCCGGCTACCTTCATCTCCAGTTTCATGGTGCCGTTGTGCAGGTAGAAGAAATTTGACTTGCCGCCCATTACCGTATAGGTAAAGCGTCCCTGCTGCCCCCTGGCGATTTCCGATTCCTGATAACAGCTGCGGAAATCCGGGCGGACATAGCTGCCCTCAAACTCCAGTCTTCGGTAATCCGGGTTCAGCATAAACCAGATCAGAAAGTCGGGGGAGGTGATATGCTTTCTGTCCACCATCTCAAAAATAGAATTACACATCTGCAGAAACTCAGGGATGTTGTACTTCATCCCCATATTCAGATACTCCATGTAATAATCCTTGGGATACACCAGTCTGTCCTTGTCAAAGCGGGTGGAATTGGCAGTAAACACGCTCTCATCCGGCTCCCAGTAGGTCAGCATCATTTTCAGATTGCGGATGGCGTTCTGCTCATAGGAGGAATCCCCCGTGGCCTCAGACAGCATGATCATGGCATCATTGTTGACCCGGTTGTAATTGCCTGCGGATTTTTCCGCAAACTCACCGTCCTCGTTGCAGTCAATCCCCTCGTTCAGATAGGTAAACGCCGCCGTCTCCATCTCTTTACAGTCAAAAAGTCCGGCGCAGGTCATCAGCACGGATGCAATTGCCCAGCGATGGTTGGGCGTGTGAAATCCTCCC
>CAMWJV010000110.1 GCA_947174665.1 uncultured Lachnospiraceae bacterium | reverse complement strand
ACATGACATTATTCTGAAGATGAGCAATATCTAAATTCCAAAAATTACCATCAATAAAACTTCCTATTGCCTGAATTAGGGATATATCCGTAAAATTTAATGTTCCATGAACATCAAAAACTTCTATAAATTGATCCAAATTTAATCTAATTTCAGTACCAGAAAATGTTTTTTGTCTTTCAGTTTTTGTTACAAATCTATCACTTTTTATAAAATGAAATTCATATTCCACGTCCTCCTGCCAATGTGATGTACGTACATAAACATCATCAGAAAGCATAAATGTGGCCAAAAAACCAATTCCAAAAAACCCTAATGGCGAATAATTTAAATTCTTTTCTTTAAAATCCTTAGATGAATAATAAGAAGCACCTATATTCAAAAAGAAATTTTCTATTATATAATCATTCATCCCAGTTCCGTTGTCGCGTAAAATTATCTGGTTATTTTCCCAATCAAATATTATGTATATTTCAGGTTCATACGCGTAATCTTGCTTAATATCTAAAGACTTATTAATTTCTTCCCTTACCAAACATGCATCTATTGAGTTTTGTATAATTTCTCTAAGTCCTAACTTCCTATCACCATATAACTGCTCTCCCATAAATAAGTTTGTTATTTTCAATACATCCATTTCAAATGAGTGATGCCACATTTTATAGCCATCAGTTTCTACGTTTCTATGTACTAAATGACTACTTAATCTTAATCTCGGATGAGTTCCGTTCTTCCATTTGAAAACCTTTTCAATTTCTGACTCAACAGAATCTAAATGATTATATAAACATCTATGTACAGCTTCATCATGACAGATTCCGTCAACTCTATATACTCCCCTTTCATTTACTTGACAATTAGAAATTAACATATGCTTTTTCCAATGATCTGGACTAACAGACCTATTAATCAAAAACTGGTATAGCAGATAAGGCGCACGATTATGTTTCAAATCCATTGCATCTGCAACCCTTAATAATATTGCACATAAAGACATATCAACTTCCATTCCATCTAATATATAACTTTGAGGTAATTTTTCTACAAAGCTAAATTCTTGCATGTGTGAAGCGCAGATCGATGGCAAGTACTCCATATAAATATAATCATACTCACCAAAGCTAAATGGAGTACCATCATTGTTTACTAATACTCTCTCACGAATAAATCTGGCACTTCTATTACCATGATCCTCCCTAATGTTCTCCAATGATGTATCTTCGTCTGGCAGTTTTACCATTCCTATATCATGAAGTAATGCAGAATATATAAAGAAAGATATTTCAGCTGGATTTAATACATTTATATCTGTTAATGATTGCCCCATAAAATCTATAACATTAATACAATGAGTAATATCATGTAACGTAAAATCCTGTGCACTCCTACGTATTTCACCAAGAAATAATTTAACATCTTCCATGCACTCTAAGATCTTTGATTGACATTTCCTTGCAAAAAGACCTCTGCTATTATCTTCTTTCGCAATTTTTGCTAAAACACATAATAATTCAGGTGCTTCACATCCTATAACTCTTTGTACGTCTTGAATCCATTGATTAATCCTCATGAAATTATTCCTCCAAAAAAAGCTTTTTCCTTTTGTATAGTAGATGATTTGATTATACCATACTACTATTGTATATTGGTAGAATTTCTCATATGAAGATCAAGCTAATAAGTTGTTAAAAATCAATTATATAATACTTTTAGGGTAGTTGAGGCTATTCCTCTTCTACCCTATTTTTACGATTTTTAATAATAATATTATACAAATATCAAATCCCTCAAAAAATAATATAACACACAGTTTCTTATTTGGCTTATTTACAGAAAAAGTGTTAAAACGGTAAAAAACATAAAGAATTTTTTATGCCCTATATGAGGCAAATTGAGGGCTTAGAAGGCTATTATTTATAACTGGAATCAATACACCATAAAAAAATATATTCATTTCAATCATCAATTAATCTACTCAAAAAAGAGTCTTATTGTTTGTCATATGTACAAGATATTCTTCATTCTTGTATTATTGCATTAAGGTAATCACACAGTTTGTATATAAAAATATCGCCAAAACCTTGAATTTATCAAGCATTTCAGCGATTTTTTCAAATGCCGGCAGCGGGACTTGAACCCGCACGTTGTTGCCAACAACAGATTTTGAGTCTGCCTCGTCTGCCATTCCGACACGCCGGCATGTGTGAGATTTCCTCACAGCAGAAATAATTTTAACACAGAACTGTCTTCTTGACAAGCAAATTCGCATATTTTTTTGGAATATCAGGGGCAAATAATAACGACATCTATGTCAGTTTCATATCCACCGAGATTCTGTTTCCTGCAGCAGTCACCTCTGCCAGGCTCCCCACCACAAGGGGCATCATGGGCGGACGATGGCCCAAATCAACATCCATGATAACGGGCACATTTTTACGCCCTGCAATCTGCAGTACGGCACCATATTCATCCAGGTTTATGATAGGCTCTCCATTGGCAGGTCTGCCAATCAAAAATCCCTTCACATGACGCAGCCATCCGGCCTCCTCCATCTGCCACATGGCGCGTCGGATGCCAAACACGTTCAAGTCACAGGATTCCAAAAACCAGATAATTCCATCTTCCCTGTACTTCTCTACAAAATCCACGGTTCTGTCATAACGGGTGCCCAACAGATTCACCAAGCAGTCCATGCAGCCGCCCAAAAGCCTTCCGGAAAACTTCAGTTCCTTCGAATCTCCCGTGCCGTCCGCAATTTCTCTGTCCCCCAGAAACTTTCTGATTTTTAAAGCCTCTGTCAGATTGTAGGGTGCGCAGGGATTCTCCTCACCCTTCAGGCTTTCCTTCTCCCATGTCCCATAGCTGCTCACCGTTCGCACCTCTCCGGTCAGAACGCCGAAGGCATCCCTCACCGACTCATGCAAAGGCTCCATCCCGAAGGTGGAAGCACAGGGGCCATACACGGATGCCGTATCCGCCAGGGTCGCCAGCGTAAAGGTCAGATTTGTATTGTCGGAATAGCCCATAAACCACTTTGGCTCCAAACATGCCAGCCTGTCAAAATCCACATAAGGCAGGATTTCACACATCATTTCTCCGCCGCCGCAGGAGATCAGGCAGTCCGCGTGGGAGGCAAACATCTCCATAACCTCCGCACCGCATTTTTCCGGTGAATTGCTGATTCCTACACCGGCATCCTCATAACAGTTGGGCCCCAGCAAAATCCGATAACCCTTCTCTTCCCATTTTTTCAGCGCACAGTTAAAAGCTGTCCTGTACGGCTCAGTGGCGCAGCCGAAGGACGGCGCCAAAAATCCGATTGTTCCGCCCGCAGGCAGATTCTTAGGATATCTCATATTCTATTCCTCAATTTTTTTCACCTGTGCGATTGCAATCCTATGGATTGCCTGCATGCATTTTATTGTAATGCAGACGAGCCATTGGATTAGCAACCGCACAGGTGGAATTTCTTTACAGTTCTCACTCTGCAGGAAACATTTTGTCAAATATCTCAAAGTCATCAAAGGTTGCAAAATAATCCTTAGGGGTCTCAGCCCGTCGAATCAGTTCAACGCTTCCATCCTCATGCAGCAGCAGCTCCGCAGACTTCAGCTTGCCATTATAATTATATCCCATGGAAAATCCATGAGCTCCGGTATCATGGATCACAATATAATCCCCTATTTCCACCTTTGGCAGCATACGGTCTATGGCAAACTTGTCATTGTTTTCGCACAGTGACCCGGTCACATCATACATGTAGTCACAGGCCTCATTTTCTTTACCGAGAACCGTAATGTGGTGGTAGGCGCCATACATGGCAGGACGCATGAGATTCACCGCGCATGCATCCACCCCCAGATACTCCTTGTAAGTGTGCTTTTCATGGATCACCTTTGTCACCAGATGCCCGTAGGGTGCCATCATGAAACGTCCCAGCTCGGTATAGATTGCCACGTCCCCCATACCCGCAGGAGTCAGGATTTCCTCGTATGCTTTACGCACCTCTTCTCCTATGACACGAATGTCATTTTCTTCCTGCTCCGGCTTATAAGGCGTTCCGATACCGCCGGACAGATTAATGAACGTAATATGCGCCCCTGTTTTCTCTTTCAGCTGCACGGCAAGCTCAAACAGCTGTCTGGCAAGAACGGGATAATACTCGTTTGTCACCGTATTGCTGGCCAGAAAAGCATGGATACCGAAATTCTCCACTCCTCTTGCCTTTAAAATGCGATAACCCTCAAACATCTGCTCCGTAGTAAATCCGTACTTTGCATCGCCGGGATTATCCATTATGTCCGTGCCTAAAGAAAAATATCCGCCGGGGTTAAAACGGCAGCTCAATGTCTTTGGAAGATACCCTAACGTCCTCTCCAGAAAATCAATGTGAGTAATATCATCCAGATTGATAATAGCACCCAACTTCGCCGCATAGGCAAATTCCTCTGCGGGAGTATCGTTGGAGGAAAACATAATGTCCTCTCCCCGAATGCCTACAGCATCCGACAGCATCAGCTCCGTAAGTGAGGAACAGTCGCAGCCGCAGCCGTAATCCCGCAAAATATTAATCAAAAAGGGATTAGGAGTAGCCTTTACCGCAAAGAACTCCTTATATCCCGGATTCCAGGAAAAAGCTTCCTTCAGCGCTTTTGCGTTTTCCCGGATACCTTTTTCGTCATAAATGTGGAAAGGCGTAGGGTACTTCTTCACAATCTCCTCCACCTTTTCCTTTGTCACAAATGCCTTTTTTTCCATAATGTCTCCCCTGTAATTCCTCTAAAGTTAAAAGTCCTACAAAAGCCTGCTTCTCATCTCCTCCGCCGTCATGGGACTGAGATAAGCCGGTGCCACGTCAAACACAGTCTTACAGCCCACCATGCCCTCCTTGCTCATGCGATATGCCGCCCTGGCATAAGCTACCAGCACACAGGCTGTAAATTCCGGATTAGAATCCAGCTTCAGACTATACTCAATGACATGGTTATGCTCGCCGTTTATACCTGTTTTCCCGGTCCTCAACACTAAGCCGCCGTGAGGGATGCCTGCATGGTCACGCTGCAGTTCCTCCTCTGTAATAAAATGGACAGTAGTGTCATAATCCGCAAAATAATTAGGCATGGTCTTGATCTCTTCCTCGATCCTGGCCCTGTCCGCTCCATCCTCTGCCACCACAAAGCACTCTCTGGTATGCTTCTGTCTGGTGGTGAGCTCCGGATTTTCACAGTTCCTCACCGCCTCCAGAGCAGACTCCACCGGAACGGTGTACTGCTTTGCATTTTTTACACCGGAAATCCTGCGAATGGCATCGGAATGTCCCTGACTGACGCCCTTGCCCCAGAAAGTATAATCGCTTCCCTCCCGCAGAATCGCATTTGCATACAATCTGTTCAAAGAGAACATCCCCGGGTCCCAGCCCACGGAAATCATGGCAATCTTCCCGCCTTCTTTTGCCGCCTTGTCTACGTTTGCAAAATGCTCCGGAATCTTCGCGTGCGTATCAAAACTGTCTATCACATTAAAATATCTGGCATATTCCACGGTCTGCTTCGGCAGATCCGTCGCAGAGCCGCCACATATCACCAGTACATCAATTTCCTCCTTTTTCTCCAAAAGCCGGTCCACATGGTACACAGGCACACCGCTTACGGTTTTCACAGCCTCAGGAGCCCTTCTTGTAAACACCGCCACCAGCTCCATGTCATCGTTCTGGCGTACAGCACATTCCACTCCCCTACCAAGATTTCCATAACCCATAATTGCTATTTTCATACTCTCTTATCTTCCTTTTTATATTTTATAGTCGCTCACTTATGCGCGCCGGATATCCTCTATCTGCCAGTCAATCGGCGCTGCACCATGCTCCTCCAGAAAGTGATTTGTCTGACTGAAGGGTTTGCTGCCGAAAAATCCGTTATATGCCGACAGCGGACTGGGATGAGGCGCCTTCAGGATCAAGTGGTTAGGATTGTTCAGCATCTTCTCTTTCATCTGCGCAGGTCTGCCCCAAAGGATAAACACAATAGGTCTGTTCTGCTTATTCAGTGCCTTGATTGCCGCATCTGTAAACTCCTCCCATCCCCTTCCACGATGTGAATTTGCCATATGCGCCCGGACGGTCAAAACTGTATTCAGCATCAGCACTCCCTGATTTGCCCACTTAACCAGATACCCGTTATTGGGAATGTAACAGCCCAGATCGTCATGCAGCTCCTTGTAAATATTCACAAGGGAAGGCGGTATATCCACCTCCGGCTTCACCGAAAAACAGAGCCCATGAGCCTGCCCCACATTATGGTAAGGGTCCTGTCCGATGATGACCGCCTTCACCTGACTTAAGGGTGTCAGATGAAACGCATTGAAAATGTCATCTGCAGGAGGAAAAATCTGCGCGGTGTTATATTCGTTTAAAACAAACTGATACAGCTCTTTATAATAGTTTTTATGAAATTCCGGCTCCAGCTCTGTCAGCCAGTCATTTGTAATCATTGCCATAATCTTTCTGCAATTCCTCCCCATATTTACAAACGCACACTTACACCTCTGCTCCTCAGATATTCTTTCACCTGGCGAATCTCCAGCTCACCATAATGAAACAGAGATGCCGCCAGCACTGCCTCTGCCCCGGCATTCTCCAGCGCATCATAAAAATGTTCCAGCTTTCCGGCACCGCCGGACGCAATGACCGGAATGTTGACAGATTTTGTAACCGCCCTGGTCAGTTCCAGATCATAGCCGTCCTTCGTACCATCTCCGTCCATGCTGGTCAGCAGAATCTCTCCCGCCCCCAGCCTTTCTGCCCTGGCCGCCCATTCTACGGCATCCATCTCCATATCCACACGTCCGCCGTTCTTAAAGATATTCCAGCCGCTGTTGTCTGCCCTGCGCTTGGCATCAATCGCCACAACCACACACTGGCTGCCGAATTTTTCTGCCGCATCGGAAATCAAACGAGGATTCATGATCGCTGCGGAATTAACGGCAATCTTGTCCGCTCCCTCCCGTAAAATCGCTTTAAAATCATCAACCGTACGGATTCCGCCTCCGACAGTAAAAGGAATAAACACTTTACCCGCCACCCGGCGCACCCATTCCAGCTGGGTGGCCCGACTGTCCGCCGAAGCGTTAATATCCAGAAACACCAGTTCATCCGCGCCTTCCCTGTCATAAGCCGCTGCCACTTCCGCCGGTTCTCCCGCATCCCTGGGATTCAAAAAATTAACGCACTTTACAACCCTTCCGTCCTTAACATCCAGGCAGGGAATCACTCTCTTTGTATACATTCCGTCAACCTCTCACCGCTTTGATAAAATTCATAAGTATCTGCATTCCGACATCAGAACTCTTCTCCGGATGAAACTGACATGCAAACAGATTGCCCTTCTCCACGGAAGCATGAATCTGCACACCGTAATCCGCAGTGGCAGTAACAATACTTTCATCTGCCGCCTGCAAATAAAAGGAATGGACAAAATAGACATAAGGATTCTCATTTAAATTTTCAAATAACCGTCCCCGGTTGGGGAACTGCAGACTGTTCCAGCCGATATGCGGCACCTTCAGACCGCCCTCGGATGGTATTTTCACAATTCTGCCGTCCAAAACATGCAAGCCTTCCACACCGGGAGACTCCTCGCTGCCTTCAAACAACAGCTGCAGACCTAAACATATCCCCAGAAACGGCATGTTCCTGTCCACACACGTTCTGACTGTCTCGTCCAATCCATAAGCCTGCAGCTTCTGCATAGCATCTCCAAAAGCACCTACCCCCGGGAGAATCACTCCGTCCGCGCCGAGAATCTCCGCCGCATCCCTGGTAACCACCGGATTCTCTCCCAGAAACGCCAACGCCTTCTCCACGCTCCTGATGTTGCCCGCGTCATAATCTATAATTGCAATCATGTATTTTATGCCTTTCCGATCTATTGGTTATCAATAAAGGTATCGTTTCCAAGCTCGTCTTCCTCAGGCAGAATATCCGGAATCTGCTCTTCCTCCGACTCCTGAGATGCCGTGCCATCGGCCGGCTTTTCAGGCGTTACCGGGGCATCCCAGTTTTCAAAGGTTCTCCCTCCGGCGATGGCTGTCACCATTCTGGTATATTCCTTGTCACTGCGCACTCTGGCAATCGTCTGCGCCTGCCCCTCTGTCAGCCCAAATTCGCCTGACAGATAGTTTAAAATAACCGCATAGCCTTCCGCAATCTCCGGCTCCGCATTCCACTGGCCTGCATATTGATACAGATCAGGATAGCTGTCTATCGTCTGTATGAGACTGTCAAGAGCTTTCACTCTGTCGCCTTCGTCCATAAACATCTCATATTCGCGAATCCACAGTCTGATATACAGAATGCTTTCCGACTTACCATACATAATGCTCTCTGTCTCATTCAGATCCTTACCGAACAAATTCTGATAACAGGTCTGATAATCTCCTTCATAATATGCTGCTCTCGCCGCCTTCTTATCGGAAAAATCCGTCACTGAATTGACAAACACAAACAGCAGCACACCCACAGATAAACCTACCAGCAGGACAGGCAGCACCTTCTTAAAAGATAGTTTCTTCTCCGGCACCTTCGGAGCTTCCTTTACAGGCTTCTCCTTCTTTGGTTTAGGCGGCTTCTTCGCCTTCTTAGGCTTTTCCTTTATCTTCTTGGAATCCTTTTCTTTATCCTTGCCCTTCTTACCCTTTTTCCCTTTCTTTCCCTTCTCTTCCTTGTCAAGGTCATCCAAAATATTCTTATTTTCCTTGGATAACTTGATATTTTCGTTCTCCTCTTCGTCCTCCTCAGTCAGGAAATTCAAAATTTTTGCAAAGAAGCCCTGTTTATGCTTTGACGCATCTTCCTTCTCCGGAATCTCTTTTTCCTCCAGTTTTGCCAGAGCGTCATCTGCCTCATCTACCAGCAGGTCAGGAAAATCGGAACTCCCGGCTCCGATATTATCTAACAGCGCTGCATCCGCATCCTCATTGCCAAACAGATCGTCAAGGTTCAGATCACTGTCCTGACCGTCAGCATCTACAATTTGCAGTTCCTCCTCACCCCTGCTGTCCAAGACCTCGGAAACAGGAGCCGCTTCTTCCTGCGACTGCTCCGGCCTCTGTCCGGCCCGGTCAGCTTCTGAAACAATAGAATCCAAAACAGACGGGTCAAACAAATCCTGTGCCTCCGTCTCATCCGGTATACTATCCTCCGGGAACTCCTCCTGCAGTTTTTCTGCTTTTTTTCCGGAATTTTTGCCCCGCTTCGACTTTTCGGCCTTAGAAGCCGCTTTCGCTTCCTTTGCAGCTTGTTTTGCTGCCTTCTTTTCCGCTTTTCTGGCAGCAGCTTCTTCCTTCTTCCGTTCTTTCTCCTCTTTGGCAAGTCTCTTCTTCTCTTCCCTGTCAGAGTTTTGGCCCTCACCGCCAATAATTTTTGCTTCCAGGTCCTCCTCAGGATAATCCTCAAGAAGCGCAGCAATGGAATCATCCACCGCCTCATTATTATCCGACTTCTGCAAAAGATCCTGGATATCCTGAAGTTCCTCATCATCGCTGTCTTCCAGCATCTTTAATACATCTTCGTCAGAAATATCCATATCTGATGCATTCGACAATTCATCTTCTTCCTGCCCTGTACCCGCAGAAAGCAGTCGGTCAATCTCATCTTCTGACATCTCTGTGACAGCATCCAAACCAGGAGCTGCAGCATCGGCATCCTGCTCAGCAACCGTTTCCTGCTCGGACACCTCCTCCTGCACCTCATTACTCCCTGACACATCCTTTAACAGACTATCCAGATAATCCTCTTGTGAAGGCATAACATCTCCTCAACTTTCCTGTTTTTCTTTTGCCTCATGCGCTCATTTTATCATAGTCTTCCCAACCAGGCAATCGCATTCTTCGGAATTCCCCACCCTTTTGCTGACAATTCTTCTGTCATCTGATACAGCTTTTCATTGACTCTGATAAATACTGCTTTATTATTAAAATAAACTATTTTTTCAAAAGGCCAGCGGATCACTGACGGGAAATTCATTCCTACCCCCAATTCCAGCACAAGCAGCCTGCGGTTCAAAGTCCCCTGAAGCCACTTCGTATAAAGCTGCCACTGCTCTAAATATCCCTGCTCATTGTAGTTCTCAGCAAAAATATTATTCAACACCATGACTGCACCACATTGCCCGCACCTTGCAAGTTCCGCCATTCCCCCTGCCGGGATATGTCCTTCAAACAGTTCCGCAAAGGAAACGTTCAATCGTTCCCTCTCCCCTGCAGTCACGTCCTCCGTCATGTGGTTACAATCACTGATACACTGTTTCCGCCCCGCTGTACCACAGGGCATAACAAGTCTATCCTTCTTCCATGGAGCTTCATTTATCCTGCTGTCAGTCGCTGTGGATATCACAAAATAATTCTTATCTGCAAGAATCTCTGCAAGCTTCTCTAAAGCCGGACTGATAATATCCTCCATCCTTGCCGAGCAATATTCGTTCCAAGCCGGGATGAGCCAATGATATCCTGACTCCTGCAACAGATCTTTCCCTCTCAAATATTCAGAACAATCCCGCAGCCTCAATGTGTCATTAAAATCCTCTCCCAGGCCCACAAGAACCATATCCAAACTCTTTATTGCGGCAAAAATTTCTTCCGTCCCCATTCCGATTCCTTTCAAAACATTTCTGTCCGGTCATGCAAAAGAGCCGAGAAGCTTCCCGGCTCTTCATAAATTTTCTTATTTATCCAAATGCTTTTCATCAACAAGCCGGTCTACAATTTTCACCAAATTACCGATTTCAGGCTTTGACAACTGTGCATCTGCTCCCAGCTCTTCACCCTTTCTCTTCATATCCTCATTCACCAGCGAAGAGAAAATAATAATGGGAATATCTGCCGTCGTCTCATCTGTTTTTACCAACTTTGTCAGCCTGTGCCCATCCATCTCCGGCATCTCAATATCCGTTACAATCAAACGAACGTGATCTCTCAGACTGCCGTCCGCCTTGCACTGTGTAATCACATCATAAGCTTTCTGCCCGTTTTCCGTATGAATCAAATTATCATATCCGGCTTTCTTCAGGCAGTCCACGATCAACTTATTCAGTAAAGGAGAATCCTCAGCAATCAAGATAGGCACATTGCTCCTCTTTCTCTCTCCCAGTTCGATGATCTCTGACACCTTTAAGCCTGTCTCCGGATTAATATCCGTTACAATTTTCTCGAAGTCCAGAATAATTATCAGTTTACCGTCCTGCTTAATAATTCCCGTGGACACACTTTCATCCGTAGTAGAGATAGTTGCATCCGGCTTAATGATGTCCCTCCAGGACACTCTGTGAATTCCCTGAACGCTGTCAACATGAAATGCCAGGTCAAGCTTGTTGAAATTTGTAAGAATAAATAATCCTGACGGTTCAGAAACGCCCCTGCCCAGGCAATTCTTTAAATCAATGGCGGTAATCATAATATCCCTCGGCATAAAAATACCCTCTATACTGGGATGGGAATTGGGGACAGGAGTTACTGCCTGATATGTAATGATTTCTCTTATCTTGGCTACGTTGATGCCATACGAATTACTCCCCAACGTAAATTCAAGGATTTCCAGTTCATTTGTTCCGTTTTCCAATAAAATTTTAGTATCCATTTTTCCACCTCATTACTTTTCTCAGGTATAGGGGAAACCCTATGACCCCCACCATTCCATATTAGTTTAACATACTTT
>CAMWJV010000109.1 GCA_947174665.1 uncultured Lachnospiraceae bacterium | reverse complement strand
ACGAGACCTATCTGTTGAAGGGTGACTCCAGTGTTGCAAAGGGAACCTCTTTCTCCTACAAGAACTTTGATAAGTCCTCTGCAGGTACCGCGACCTTTACAGCAGACACTGTGACCGGCATGAAGATTTCCTTCTCTGCTACCGGTGTAAACGGTGAGAACATGGCAGACCAGAACTCTCTGATCAAGGCTCTGAGAGATTCCGGTATCAGCATCACCGCTAACAGCGTATGGGATACCACTCTGGCAAAAGCGGCAGCTGGAACCACCACTTATGCTGCAAGCCTGAACGGCGAGGCAGGAGCAAAGTATGACATTACTCAGACTTCTCTGTCCGCTACCAGTGCAACATTTACTATTTACAACAAGGCAGGCGTTACTCTCGGTACCGTTACAGTTTCCGGCTACAACAAGACCGCAACTGCTAACACCGACTACACCAACACTGTTGTATTCAACGCAACCAAGGTTACAGCCAGCGAGAGCGGATCTGTATCTGCAGCGTACTATGACAAGGACGGCAACAAGATTGCTGCCAATGACCTGGATAACTACTTCACCGTAGCTTACGCAGGAAAGTCCGCTACACAGGGTACCGTGTTCTCACGTGCAAATGCACCTAAGGTGTACGATGCAGTAGGCAACGTAACTAAGCTGGATCAGAATGAAATTGCTCACGCTCGCGACAAGGTAGGCGATCTTACCGTTGGCCTGCATGTAGGCGCTGACGCTACCAGCAACAACCAGATCACCCTGAACCTGAAGTCCATGAGTGCTAAGGGTCTTGGCGTAAACGGCCTGAAGATGGATGGAACCAATGACAGCAATGCATTGGATGCTATCGAGAAGATCAAGGCTGCTATTACCAAGGTTTCCGCACAGCGTTCCGAGTTGGGTGCAGTTCAGAACAGACTTGAGCACACCATCAACAACCTGGATAACGTTGTTGAGAATACCACCAGCGCTGAGTCCGCAATCCGTGACACAGACATGGCTTCTGAGATGGTTAAGTACTCCAACAACAACATTCTGTCTCAGGCAGGTCAGGCAATGCTGGCACAGGCAAATCAGTCCAACCAGGGCGTTCTGTCCTTACTTGGCTAATACTTTTAACTTACAGAGTGTAATTGCCCAGATACCCGGCTGTTTCAGCCGGGTATTTTGGTTAATAGAAAGGATTTCCTATTATGAAGAATGATACACCCGTTTTATTGTCCATATCCATGCTGATTTCCGGAAAGGAGGATATGCCTAAGAGCCTGGAATCCCTGCTCTACTTTAAAAATGCCTTTCCCACGGAAATCATCCTGGTAGATACCGGCTGTAATCCTGAACAGCGGGCCCTGGCGGAGAAATATGCAGATAAGATCATAGACTTTGTCTGGTGCAATGACTTTGCTGCGGCAAGGAACGCGGGGCTGAAGGAGGCAAAAGGCCTGTGGTTTATGTATCTGGACGATGACGAATGGTTTGATAATCCCCAGGAGATCATATCTTTTTTTCAGACCGGGGAATATAAAGATTATCACTGCGCTTCCTATGTGGTGAGGAATTACAGGGACAGGCAGGGAAAGATGTATGACGATTCCTACCCTTCCCGCATGGTGGAACTTCTGCCGAATACCGTCTTTGTGGGCAAGATTCATGAATATCTGGATCCCTTCATGCTGCCCAAAAAGGCTTTTTCCGATTTTGTACACCACTATGGCTATGCCTATCGGGATGAGGAACACCGGAAACAGCATACCATGCGGAACGTGGTGCCTCTGCTGGAGATGATCAAGGAGCAGCCGGGAGACCCCAGATGGTTCTGCCAGCTGGCCCAGGAATATTTCGGCGATGAAGAATATGAGAAGACCATAGAGGCATGTAAAGAGGGGATTGAAGACTGGAGACGGCATGCGGAAGAAAAAATCACTTATGCGCCCGCTCACGTGGCTTCCCTTTATGCCTATATCCTGATTTCTCTGGAGATGGAAAAACGGTATGAGGAGGAAAAGGTATGGCTTGAGAAAGCACAGAAGGAGACGCCTTACCTGGAGCTGGAGGTGATGGCGCCCACCCGTGCATTTTACTGCCTTGTGGCGGCCAGACTTTACAGTCACCTGAAGGATTATGAGCAGACCCGGGAGTATTTCCGTCAATATATGGATTATCTGGAGAAGTACGGAGAGAACCGTATTCTGGTAGAGGCGGGAAGCGCTGCCGTGGTGGAGGGAGTGTTCCAGGAACAGCTTTTGTACGGAACCATTCTGATGTGTACGGAAGCTGCAATTCGCATGGAGGACTATTCCCTGGCGGAGAGAGCATTTTTCCGGATGGACTGGATGAATGACCCGAGGCTGCTGAAACAGAATCAGTGGGAGAAGGGCATAGTGGAGGGCAGCTGCAGCGTACCCTATCATCCTCTCTGGGTTAAAATCCTCCAGACTCTTGTGTCCCGCAGGGAAGGTATGCGGGAGATGCAGGTGGTGTTTTTGGAAGCGGAGATAGGTTTCAAGCAGCAGGGAGAGCTGGAAAAGCTGTTTCGGCTGAACCGTCTCGTGGCTGAACTTGACTTCGAACACAGTTATATTCTGACCAAGAAAATCGTATGGGCGGAAAAAAATCCGGAAATCTCTACAGAGGAGGAACGTCGTGAAAAGGCGGCGGAACTGTTAGGACAGTTGTTTGAGAAGTACCCGGAGGATATCTTTGATATCCGGCCGGAGGTATGGGATGCGGCAGAACGGATGGAGATTTCCTGTGAGCCTTATCTGCTGCAGATGGATTACAACCGTTTCCGAAGAACTTTGGAGGTCTGGTGTCGGCAGTCATCTCCCGCCGTCATCCGTCAGTGGGATGAAAGGATAGGAAAATGGAAGAATCAGAATAATATCAGGTATGATCTGTTTATGGTAAAGTGCCTGGAAGGGTATCTGCACCATTATGAGGAGGTCTGCCCGTCGCTGTCTCAGACAGAGCCTTTGCTCTGGAAGTATGCAGATGCTGTGCTAGATCTGTACAGGCCCTTTTATAAGGAATTTGTGTTTGATGAAGTGCCTGAAATACTTGCCGAGGAGGCGCAGCTGGCCTTGAAACTGAAGAAGGTACAGCAGAATCGGGAGAAGCGGGATGACCTGAAGGCTCTGGAGGCCGTGAGGAAGTGCCTGGGAATCTGTCCTGCCATGGGAGATGTGGTAGAAGTCTATGCTAAGATGTATCGGGATGAGGTGAAAAACCAGAGTCAGGATACGGATGAAGCTCAGGTGGAACTGCGCTATCTTATTGCCGCACTCAAGAGAAAGGCGAAGCAGCAGATTGAGAAAGAGGAGTACCAGACAGCCAGGGAAATTCTGCTACAGGTGCAGCAGTGTGCGCCTGAGGACGAAGAAGTGAAGGAACTGCTGGAACAACTGAAATGAAAATGCAATTTTTAAACGAAGGCCTGACAAATCAGGCCTTCCGTTTTGTAAAGAAATTTGCTCAAACTGTCGATATATGATGTGTATAATACAGGAGGGGGAAGCTGCTGCATGAAGAAAGTCATAACCTATGGTACATATGATCTTTTCCATGAAGGTCATTACAGGCTTCTCAAAAGGGCAAAAGAATTAGGGGATTATCTTATTGTCGGTGTCACAACGGAGCATTTTGACGAGGCAAGGGGAAAAGTAAATGTTTTTGACCCCATTATGAAGCGTATAGAAAACGTTAAAAAGACCGGATTCGCAGATGAGATTATTGTTGAAGACCATGACGGGCAGAAGGTAGAGGATATACAGAAGTACGGTGTTGATATTTTCACTGTGGGCTCTGACTGGACAGGACATTTTGACTACCTGAATCAGTTTTGCAAGGTGGTCTACCTGGAGAGAACACCTGATATATCATCAACGAAGCTGCGTGCCGGAAGGTTTCAGATAGTTCGCATAGGCATTATCGGAACCGGCAGGATTGCGCCGAGATTTCTGTCCGAGGCAAAGTATGTTTCCGGTGTCAATATTGATTGTGCCTACAATCCTGAAAAGGACAGTGCGGAGGCATTCAGCAAAAAGACAGAGCTTCCGGTCTATACTGAAAATTTTAACGAATTTTTGAATGAGGTGGATGCGGTATATATCGCTTCTCCAAATGAAACTCATTATGACTATGCGAAAAGAGCAATAGAGTCCGGCAAACATGTGTTGTCAGAAAAGCCGCTGTCCTTTACAAAAACCGGGGCCGAATTTCTGTACAATCTGGCGAAGGAGCATCAGGTTGTGCTCATGGAAGCGGTAAAAACGGCATATTGTCCCGGATTTCAGCAGATGATCAATGTGGCGGAGAGTGGGAAGATCGGTAAAATCTGCGATGTGGAGGCCTGCTTTACCCGACTGGCGAATCCAAATTCCCGTGAAGTGAGGGATGCAAAGTACGGAGGAAGCTTTCTTGAGTTTGGAAGCTACGTGATGCTGCCTATGATAAAGCTTTTCGGGAAAGAATATGAGAAGGTTGAAGTAGACAGCATTCTGGATGAAAACGGAAATGATATCTATACAAAGATTACTGTCAGGTATAAGAACGGCATGGCCACAGGAAAGGTTGGCGTCGGCGTTAAGAGCGAGGGAAATCTGATCATTTCCGGGACAAAAGGGTATATTCTGGCACCTTCGCCCTGGTGGCTCACTAAGTATTTTGAGGTGCGATATGAAAACCCTAATGATATAGAAGAGTTCCGGCCCAGATTCATGGGAGACGGTCTCAGATATGAAATCAGCGAATTTGTTCAAAAAATAAACGGATCAGAAAGTCCCAGTTATAAGCTTACGGCCGGGGAAGCGATAGCTATGGCGGAGATTACCGAAAAGTTTATGGCGAAAAAGCTGGGCAACAGAACTGATTGGAAATAGGTGTTTAATCGTGGGAAAAATCTTTTTTCTGGGAATTATCGGAACGGGCCGGATTGCAAAACGGTTTGCAAAAGAGATGCAGTATGTTTCAGGTATAGAGTTATCCGCAGTATATAATCCGCATATTCTCAGCGCCGAAAGATTTGCTGCCGAAGCCGGCTGTGGAGTGCATACAGATGACCTGAATGACTTCCTTTCCCGGGTGGATGCGGTATATATTGCTTCTCCTCACGGAACTCATTATGAGTATGCAAAAAAGGCGTTGTTATCAGGTAAACATGTTATATGTGAAAAGCCAATGTCTTTATGTAAGGCAGAGGCCGAAGAATTGTGCAGATTGTCTCTTGAGAACAGGCGAGTCCTGATGGAGTCGCTCAAAACAGCACATTGCCCCGGATATCATGATCTTCGGAGAGTCATAAAGGACGGGACAATAGGGCAGGTTGTTGGCGTTGAAGCAGCTTTTACGAGGCTGACTCCCAAAAATGTAAGAGAATATACTGATACGGAGTTTGGCGGAAGCTTTACAGAGTTTGGATCATACGGAATGCTGCCTGTATTGGACTTTTTGGGTACTGATTTTGATAATGTGCGCTTTGCCAGTGTTTACGCGGAAAATGGCCTGGATATGTACACAAAGGCTTTTTTTGAATATTATGACCCGGAAAGAGGGGCGGGAACCGAGGAATTCAGAAACCTGAGGGCAGAGGCTGTTGTAACGACAGGAATCGGGGTAAAGAGCGAAGGCCAGCTTCTCATAACAGGAACGAAGGGGTATATTCTTTCACCGTCGCCCTGGTGGCTGAACTCATATTTTGAAGTAAGATTTGAAGACCCGAATCACATAGAAAGACATGAGAATCCGTATGAGGGAGATGGCCTGCGGTATGAGATAAAGGCATTCAAGGAGGCCATAGAATCTGAAAAATACGGAGAAATGTGCGGGAAGGATGAGATCACCAGAGCTTTCATTATGGAGAAGTTTCTGAGCAGAAGAAATAAAAAGAAATAGTATAAAAACAAAGGTGATAATATGTTTGAATATAACTCTGAAAATCTGCGAAAGCTGCAGCTTGCGGAATTATCTGCATTGAAAGAGGTAGACAGGATCTGCAGAAAGAATAATATAAAATATATCATTGAAGGCGGGACATTGCTGGGGGCAGTGCGTCACGGGGGATTTATACCTTGGGATGACGATATTGATTTAAGAATGCTTCGGGCGGATTATGATAAATTCTGTGAAGTATGTGAAAAGGAGCTGGATAAAAAATTTTTTCTTCAGACATACAAGACAGATCCGAATTTCAGGTGGATTTATGCGAGAATACTGATAAACGGTACTAAATTTCTTAGAGCAGGCCATGAGCATCAAAGGGCGAGAAACGGTATATTCATTGATATTTTTCCCGATGATAATCTTCCGGAAAAAGGCTTTGGTAGATGGGAATGTACGGTCCTTTCCCTGCTCTGCAGGAAGATACTTTATTCGGAAGTAGGAATGAAGTCAGCGGAAAGTATTATAAAGCGAATCGGATTTACTCTTCTAAACAAGATCCCGAAAGAGTGGGCACATCACCAGATAGAATATCTTTCAAAGAGATACCGGAACAGTGATACCAGGCTGGTAAGATGTTTGGGGTGGGGCTCGGATAAAGAAACGAAAGGGGTTTTGAAGGAGTGGCTGCAGGATACTTCGGAGATTGAATTTGAAGGGATCAGGGTTTCCTGCCCGTTGAATTACCATAATTTTCTGGTGTACAATTTTGGCGAGGATTATATGGAATTACCCCCTGCAGATAAAAGAAAGGTGGCTCATCCGGCAAGTGAAATATATTTTGGATGAGGCAATACTTGTGCAGGCAAAATGTATATGATAAAATGGCTGTATCCGGTTAAAATGGGGGTATCATAGAATATGCAATGTTCGTTTGAAGAATTTACGGAAATAATAAAAAGCAGACAAATTATTATATATGGCGCCGGCAGTATGGCCGGACGGTTCTACAGCACTCTCTGTAAACGACATCTGGAGGGGAATGTCATATGCTGCGCCGTTACGGTTCTAAATGAACATTGCAAAGAGAATGAATTTGTACAGGGCTTGGAGATCATATCGCTTAAGGAAGCCATACGCAGATATCCGGACGCCTTTTTTTGTGTCGCCGTACATAAAGCAAACAGGGATGAAATGTTAGAGATTCTTCAACATGAGGGGATTGAAGAAAAGAATTTCATATGGGCGGTTCCCCATTATTTTGAACTGATGCTGTCAAAACCAATAAAGGAAAACATATACATTAAACCCGTTGATATTGTGAAAAGCTGTAACGATCTCGGCATAGCCTTCAGGTGGCTGGCTTTAAAACAGTATTACGGACTTATAAATAACGGATATGAATTATATCTGCGTTCTCTGCTGATCTATAGTAATCAAAAAACAGCAGAAAAGAGATTGGAGTCCTTTAAATCACTTCTCCGTACCTGGGATGAAAGCGGATACGATACAGCATCTGTCTGTAAGGTAGATGAGGAATTTCATATATTAGACGGTATGCACAGGTTATGCTCCGCTCTGTGGCATGAAGAAAAATACCTTATATGCGATATGTATCGATATGACGGAACATATGAAGACTTTGAAGGACCGTTTTATCAGGATGTGGAAACTCTTGAAAGAAACGGTTTTTCGAGGCAGGAGATAGATCTGGTGGAAGAGACCCTTGCCGAATTGAAACAAAAATAAAGCCATTTGTAATCGTGGCAGCACAGGGGAGAAGGACATGGCTCAGGAACAGCAAATTACTCCACAGCAATTGCGTAAGATGCAGCTGCTGCAGTTGGATATTTTAAAGGCGGTCGATGGCGTGTGCAGAAAGCACGGTCTGAAATACACGCTTTGCGGCGGCAGCCTTTTAGGGGCAGTCAGGCATCAGGGGTTTATACCCTGGGATGACGATATTGACATCACACTTCTGAGAAAGGATTATGACAGACTGATTTCTTTATGTACAAGCGGTGAACTCGATCCGGCTAAATACTTTGTACAGACCATAGACAGTGACCCGGGATATCGAATGACCTATGCCCATGTGCTTCTGAATGGTACAAAGTACATCCGTGCGGGTCAGGAGCATCTTAAGGTGAGAACAGGAATATTCATTGATATTATTCCCAGGGATGATATATCGGACAATCCCCGAATTGCAAAGCTTCAGAACGATCTTTCCTATGTGATGCGAAAGAGTATTCATGCACCGGTGGGATTTAAGAATCGCAAAACGATTAAGGAATTTATCGGATACGGACTGCTTATGCTTGGGGGGTCAAAATGGAAGACAAAATTACTGGAAAAGATGATCATCGGACTTAATTTCGGTAAAGAAACAAAAAGAGCCGTATGCTGGGGGTTGATGGATGCGAAGGAGAAAGCTCCTAAAGAACTCGGCAAAAAGGCTGGTAAAGAGCATCTTGACAGTGTTCAGGCAATAGTACAAGAGGGGATAAGGACGGGCCGTTTTTCAGCTCATATTGGCCGCAATGTATTTTGTGAGGTACATGATGCCCCGTTTGAGGATATGCAGGCGATGGTGATGGATGCTTACGATCAGTGGCTTGCGTTCAGCTACGGAGACTATATGAAACTGCCCCCGGAAGAGAAAAGAGTGATTCATCAGACCTTTTCAACATTAGATTTTGGAGTTTATGAATGATTATGAATAATCCGCTTATATCGGTTATCATACCGGCTTATAATTCAGACAGATATTTGGGAAGATGTCTGGACAGCATTATAGATCAGACCTATGAAAATCTTGAGATAATTGTGGTGAATGATGGTTCCACGGATGAAACCCGGCAGATCGCGGAGGAATATGCGCGAAGGGATTCTCGAATCAGGGTGATCCATCAGGCGAACAAAGGGCTGGTGGCGGCAAGAAAGGCCGGGCTGGAAATTGCATCAGGAGAATATATCAGCGCGGTAGACAGTGACGATTGGATCTCGGTAAATCGATATGAAGATGTGTACGAGAAAGGAATTAAATTGGGCGCGGACGTAATATCGACAGATGTCTGCAATGTGTATGGGATGAATGACGCTGTGCCTGTTGAAATTTCTTTGAAGAAAAAGACATACGGTAAAAAGGAAATTTTAGAAGATGTTTTGATGAAAATGATAGATAAGGATCATTTTTATTCGGCAACTATGAATTTTAATAACTGGAATCTGGTTGTAAAATCAGAAATAGCATTAAAAAGGCAGCGTTCAGTAGATGACAGAATATCTGCCAGAGAAGGGATCATATATGTGATCGGCTGCCTTATAGACGCAGAAAAGCTTGCGGTCATAAAGGGCGGAGACTATTTTTACGTCAAACGCAGCGATTCGCTTGATCATAAATATGACCCGGCAAATAGAGAAAAGCTGCAGATAGCCCATGCAGTCCTGCGCAATTATGTGAAGGAGATACCGGATGTCTACAGGGAGCGGTATTCCAGAGAAATTGACCTGTTTGAATACTATTCCTGTCTTATATCGGATTATGATCACCTTTGCCGGGAGACAGACGAAATGATATTTCCTTTTCATGTGAAGAAGGAGAAGAATATCGTGGTTTATGGGGCCGGAACATTAGGAAGCAATGTGGTCCGAAACATGAAAAAAGACGGCAGGGAACCTGTTCTCTGGTGCGATAAATCTTATGAAAAGTATGCGCAGGAGAGCAAAGGGATCTGTTCGCCGGAGGAAATTTTAAAAAAACATGATGTGGTTGATGCGGTCCTGATATGCATCCTGAATTATCAGGTCGCGGAGAAAGCGAAAAGAGCTCTTATAGATTTGGGAGTAGAGGGCGATAAAATATATTTGATAGATTCAGGCATGCTGACAATGGAAAGAATGGGAAAGACGGGTTCAGAGGAATATGGTGCATAGAGTGACAAAATTACAGGAAGAGTATGATGCGTTATTACATAAATATGAATTTAGCGACAATCAGTCCGGGGAGGTCTCAAAAGTTGTACGGAAAAGTCTGATTGATTTTACCCGGGAATGTAAAAAGCCTGCAATATGGTGCTATGGTAAACATACCCAGATGCTGATGGCCGATTTTATGGCTGAGTTAAAAGAGGTTAAGTATATCATCGATAAAAATGCCTCCAAATATGAAGATGCGGGTTTTCGGTTCATAACGGAGGATCAGATAGAAACTCAAAATGTTGACGGTGTGATCATATCAACCTATGAATTCAGGGATAACGTCAGGCGGGAAATTGAGGCAAAACACCCGGGACTTAAGTTTCTGGATATCTATGATGAATTAAAGGCCGCGGGACTTCCCGTAACATGGGGCTATTATCAGCATGGTCCTCATATGCAGTACAATACTATTATTTCCCTTCAAAATGATCTGCACAATTGCGTAAACGACAGCGAATGTCCGGAGCTGTATCGTAATATTATTGAGAAATATTTACAGATAAAGGATTTTAAAAGCGCTTTATACTATGCCAACGAGGCTGCGGCACGGTTCGAAGCAGGCAGGTTTGAAGAGATTGCAGTAGATATTAATCTTTTGTATGACCATGAACTGGAAGCTGCAGCAAAGGTGTCAGAGGGAAGCGTGCTTATGCTTTGTCTGGATGGTCTGCGCAGGGAGGATATTCTGAACCATTCAATGCCTCAGATACAGCTTCTGCTGAGCAGGCGCGCCTTAATATATGACAATGCCTATTCTGTTTCCACTTCGACATACGAAAGTTTAATACCTGCATACGGTGAGCACAATAGTTTCAATACCGAATATTATAAGACAATTGAGGTTCCCGAGGGCGGATGCCGGTTTATCAATCGGGCAAAGGAGCTGAGAAGGGAGATTTACTCATACACAGACCAGGATAAATATTTTGCGGAAAGGGATATTCACTGCCATACGGAATTGATATCTGCCGCGGCTAAATTCTGGGCTATGCTTAATGATGCCGAGGACGTTGAAAATGGGTTGTATTATATTCATATACAGCATGAGACTCATTTTTCGTTTTCCAACCCATATATCTCAGGCACTCCGGTGACAAAGGGAACGCATATCTTTTTTGACTTTTTGAAAACAAACGGGGGATATTATCAGGCGGACTATATGCTTCAGCATAGAGATACGGTGCATTACCTGGATGATATATTATTTCCTTTTCTGGAGAAATTGCCATGTAAAATTGTCATTTACGCGGATCACGGGAATATCGTTCCGGATGTAAGACAGGGTCTGGAGAGCTTACCCGCACCGTTGTTTTCCTATTCGGAGCAGCTGTTGAGAATACCGTTTGCGGTGATCTCGCCGCAGATAAAGCATGGACGGAATCATGATCTGTTCTCACTGATGAGGATTAATGAAGTGGTCATTGACTTATTAAATGACGAGGATGTGAAAGCCGGACATGCAGGGCATATAAAGTGTCAGCGCTCAGAAATCTACAACCCGGATTTAAGATATATCTATAAACAGTATGATAAGGAACATGAACTTTTAGCCTTTGAAACATTTATTTTTGATGACGGGTACAAGCTCAGTATATATGGGGACGGCTCGCTGAAGTTATCAAGAGCAGGTGATGATGTTTTTATAGATGATATTGACCTGACTAAGGAAAAGCTGTCAGAAATAAAGGGTGAGATTACGGTTTGCAAATTGGATAAAATATCGCTGGTGGAGTTATGAAGAAAATACTGTTTATAATTAATTGCTTTTCATTGGGAGGCGGAGCAGAAGCCCTGCTGACAACAATAGTGAACAATTTGAATCCGGAAAAATATGATATCAGCATTATTGAATTTGTCCACTATTCTGTGAAGGAGGAGAAGACAAACCGTAATATAAAGGTGCTTCCCTACATAGTAAACGGCGAAGATACAGAAGAAAGAAGACATCAAAAATATCTTCTCTTTCATGATACGGATAATTTTGTTAAGGACCATATACCGGAAGGCTATGATCTCTATATTGGGTTTAATTA
>CAMWJV010000108.1 GCA_947174665.1 uncultured Lachnospiraceae bacterium | reverse complement strand
AGAGTATTATGCCGAGGAGGAAGGTGCTTATACCGAAGGCGGAGAAATAATTTATGAGGATGATGACCTCTATAATGCTGATTACAGAGGTGAGCCAAACCGTGGAGACAGGAATCGGGAGAGAAATGAGGGAGGATGGCTGATTCGAAAACTGAGAGAGACATCCGTGATGGACCGTGTGATTGCCGGGACGGGAGTTGCTGTTTTGGTTCTGGCGCTGGTGACAGGGGCTGTTTTGATGAAATCCAGAATGGCGGCAGATCAGGTGTCTGGATTTGTCAGCGTGGGCACGCAGCTGGAAGATATTGAGCTGATTGGCGAGAATGGTTTGCTGGCGGTGGCAGATGCACAGATGGCAAGACTTGAGGCGGCTGCTATGGTCAGAGATCCCGAGGAGACGGAGCCGCCGCTGGAGGGAAAAGAGCCTGGGTATGAGGAAAATGAATATTCCCGTCAGGTGTCCGTAGAGATGAATATGACCTCCATCCAGAGGGATTTAAAGATAAAGTTTACAAACGAAAAGACGGGAAAACTGGTTGCGAACGTGCCGTTTTCCGTGACGGTTACAGACCCGGATGGCAAAAGCAGCATCTGGTCCGATGATGACATGGATGGCATTATCTATAAAAAGGATATTGCTGCCGGAACCTATAAGGTTGCCATGGAAGAATTATCTGATGAAAAGTATGCCGGCTATTCCATATCCACCAAAGCCCGGACAGTTGAAGTAAAGAAGGATATTGCCTATGAGAAGGTGGATGTAGCCAATGAAGTAAAGACGGAAGCTGAGGTTGACGCCAAGAAAGAGGACACTGCGCAGAAGGATACAGTTGTAGAGTCCGTATTGCAGGATACAGTTGCCTGGGTGGAGAGTACTAAAGTCGGTGAGTCCTATATCGAGGTTCCGAAGAGTGACATTACAGACCCGCTGACTATTCTGACGGCGTTCGGAGGCCTGGACAAGGGCTTTCTGCGGATGACGCTTCAGAGTAACAGCGCGGCAATCACAGCCGCATCCGGCCCAGAGATTAAGGTGGGCAGTAGCACTCAGCTGAGTGCAGCATGGGATAAGTCCCAAATTACCGGAAATGAAGGGGAAACCATAACAGATGTTACTGAAATGACAGCCGCAAGTTGGAGCAGTTCAAATACCGGGATTGTGACGGTGGACGGCAACGGTCTGGTGACGGGCGTTGCGGCAGGCGAAGCTGTGGTTGAATATACAGCGACAGTGAATGTAACGTATACAGTGACGAAAGCGGTGACACCGGAGCCTGTGGATCCGTCCGTTTCCGGCGGGGATGCCGAAGGAGGAGAGACAACGCCCGGCACACAGACTGAGACCAAAACGGAATCGATACCGGTCAGCGGCCGGATTACCATCAAGGTTATTGAGGATTCTGCGCTCACAAAGGGTACTATCACGGCGGACAAGACGGCACTGGCCACTGTCATCAAGGGAACAGCGGTGGCTCAGATTACGGCTAAGGACTTTGCGAAGGATAAGAAGCTTGTGTATCAGGTTTCCTCCGACAAGGAAACGGTGGCCACGGCAGCGGTTGACGCCACAGGAAAGGTTACGGTCACCGGTGTGGCGGCAGGTACTGCAAATATTACGGTAACTGCAAATTATGAGGAGGGCGGAACGACTGAGACGGCGGCGAAGACAGTTATTGCGGTGACTGTGGGAGCAAATAAGTCGATTGAACTGAGCAGTACTTCTACTCTGGCATATGTGGCGAACCCGCTGGTCTTGAGTGTGACGGTTAAAGGCGCGTCCACCAAGACCCCCACGATTACGGTGGAATCCAGTGACACTACTGTGATGAAGGCGACGCTGGGAACGTTAAAGACAGAAAACAATGTTATCACGGCTCCGATCACCCTGGAACTTCTCAAGGTCGGCAGTGCCACACTTACCGTAAAGTGCACGGAAAACGGCGAGGAAGTGAAGGCTGCCTGTGTCGTCACGGTCAAGAAGAATCCGAAGGAAGATACGGAGACTGTGCTGAAGGATAAGTCAGGCAATCCCCTGTATGTCATTGATAAGGAGAAAAAGGAATACCGGCCGGCGAAATACGCGGATTACTATACCTATGACAAGTTTTTTGTGGCTGGCCAGGTGAAATATACCGGCTGGCAGACGCTTGACGGACATGTGTTTTACTTTACGGCCGAGGGAAAGAAAGTGACCGGAGAGCAGGTCATTCAGGGTGCAAAGTATAATTTTGCCAGCGACGGATCACTGGTGACCGGAAGCGGGACAATGGGTATTGATGTGTCGAAGTGGAACGGAAGCATTGACTGGAATGCCGTAAAAAATTCCGGCGTCAGCTATGTTATTATCCGCTGCGGTTACAGAGGGTCTTCTCAGGGCGCGCTCATAGAGGATCCCAAGTTCCAGACCAATATTAAAGGCGCAACGGCGGCTGGTCTGAAAGTGGGAGTATATTTCTTTACTCAGGCTGTTGACGAGCGTGAAGCGGTGGAAGAGGCTTCCATGGTGCTGGGACTGATCAAAAATTACAAGATTTCTTACCCTGTGTTCCTGGATGTGGAGTCCAGCGGCGGTCGTGCCGACTCTATCAGCAAGGAGATGCGGACGGCAGTCTGCAAGGCCTTCTGCCAGACTATTCAGAACGCGGGATATACGGCGGGTGTTTACGCCAACAAGACCTGGCTGGAGAACAGGATGGATGCCGGCGCATTGAGTGCATACAAGATATGGCTGGCTCAGTACGCTGATACACCTACCTATACCGGAAGATATGATCTGTGGCAGTACAGGTCTACCGGCAGAGTGTCCGGTATCAGCGGAAATGTGGATTTAAACCTGAGCTACCTGGGGTATTGACGGCTGACGAGTGAACTGACAGTTCACCCGCGCCATTCGCAAAATCGTGCTTTCAGCACTTTTCGCTGCTTCGCAGCTTCTTTTGCTCATGTGATGGCGCTCCCTTCGTCAGCCGGTCAACTCAAATTCTCATGCGAGCATGAAATTTGAGCCTGACGGCTGACGAGTGAACTGTAGCTTCATAAAAACGCAAAATATTTTTAAGAATAAAAGCATTTGGAAATCCGCAGAAAGTGTGTTATGATATTTTTGACTTCAAACGGAGTGGAAAGGATGACACATTTTATGAGGACATATCTTGTTACCGGCGGCGCAGGATTTATCGGCTCCAACTATATTCATTATATGTTCCGCAAGTATGGCGATGCAATCCGTATCATCAATGTGGATGCGCTTACCTATGCGGGCAATCTGGAGAATTTAAAAGATATTGAGGACAGGCCGAATTACACCTTTGTAAAGGCGGATATATGCGATAAGGAAGCTATTGCAAAGATTTTTCGGGAGAATGACATCGACAGAGTGGTGCATTTTGCGGCGGAAAGTCATGTGGACAGAAGTATTCGGAATCCGGAGGTTTTTGTGCAGACCAATGTTCTGGGAACGGCAGTGATGCTGAACTGCGCAAAGGCGGCCTGGGAACTGCCTGATGGAAGCTTTCGGGAGGACAAGAAGTTTCTCCATGTTTCCACAGATGAGGTGTACGGCTCTCTGCCGGAGGATGACAGCGCTTTCTTTTACGAGACCACGCCCTATGACCCCCACAGCCCATATTCGGCAAGCAAGGCGAGTTCGGACATGCTTGTGAAATCTTATATGGACACATATCATTTTCCGGCGAATATTACAAATTGTTCCAACAATTACGGCCCTTATCAGTTCCCGGAGAAGCTGATTCCGCTGATCATCAACAATGCCCTTCAAGGCAGGAAGCTGCCTGTGTACGGTGATGGAAAGAATGTCAGAGACTGGCTGTTTGTGGAGGACCATGCGAAAGCAATCGACATGGTGCAGGAGCAGGGGAGACTGTTCCAGACCTACAATATCGGGGGCCATAACGAAAAACAGAATATCGAGATAATTCATACTATTTTGGAGACCTTGCAGGAAATGCTGCCTGAGGGAGACCCCAGAAAGTCATATGTGAATACAGATTTGATCACCTATGTCGAGGACAGAAAGGGACATGACAGGCGTTATGCTATTGCCCCGGACAAGATTAAGGCTGAGATTGGCTGGGAGCCTGAGACCATGTTTAAAGAAGGAATCCGCAGGACGATACAGTGGTTCTTTGAGCATGAGGAATGGATGAAAAATGTGACCAGCGGCGACTATCAGAAGTATTATGAAGAGATGTATGAAAAGCAATAACGGAATAAAAAATGGGAACGATGAACGTCGTTCCCATTCGGTGTGTAGTGTGAAGAGAAGTTCACACCGAAGAAAGGTACAGGTACTATGATATGAAGGGAATTATACTTGCCGGAGGCTCCGGCACCAGGCTTTATCCGCTGACAAAGGCGATTTCCAAACAGATTATGCCGGTGTATGACAAGCCGATGATCTATTATCCCCTGTCTACACTGATGCTGGCGGGAATCAAAGAGATACTGATCATTTCCACACCCAGGGACCTTTCCGTATTTGAGGAGCTTTTGGGTGATGGGCACCAGTTGGGGATGGAATTGTCCTATGCGGTGCAGGAGACTCCCAGAGGACTGGCGGATGCTTTTATTATCGGAGCTGATTTTATCGGCAGCGATCGCGTCGCACTTGTGCTGGGAGACAATATTTTCTACGGACAGAGTTTTTCCAGGGTTCTGCGGGAGGTTGCCGCCAGGGAGAAGGGGGCGACTATCTTCGGCTATTATGTGCGCGACCCCAGGGAGTATGGAGTGGTAGAATTCGATGAGAACGGGAAGGCACTGTCTATCGAGGAGAAGCCGGAGCATCCAAAGAGCAATTATGCAGTTCCGGGCCTGTATTTTTATGACAATGATGTTGTGGAGATTGCAAGGAATGTAAAACCTTCCGCCAGGGGAGAAATTGAGATTACCACGGTGAATAACGAGTATCTGCAGCGGGGAACCCTCCATGTGGAGACGCTGGGCAGAGGTTTTGCGTGGCTTGACACGGGCAACCATGACGCGCTATTGGATGCTTCCGACTTTGTGGCGGCGTTCCAGAAGAGGCAGGGACTTTACATCTCCTGTATTGAGGAGATTGCATATAAGAGAGGATTCATCAACAGGGAACAGCTGCTGAAGCTGGCGGAGCCCCTGATGAAGACCAATTACGGAAAATATCTGGTTGAGGTAGCAAATGGACTCTAAACTGCGAAAGATGACAATTTTGTCTTCCATAGCTATTATTCTGCTGGTGGCGCTGCTGGTGCTTTATACCAATCGGAACAGGGAGCAGGGAAGGCCGGCGCCGCAGCCGGAGAGTACCCGGACCGAGGAGCCGGGGGAACTTTCGGACAAACAGGGCAGCGGACAGATTGGAAATAATCTTTCGGCCTTTTTGCAGGATAACACTTTTTTTGACCCTGAGATAAATCCCATTCTGGAGGCTGCCATGGACAATTCCGATCGGCTGTCTCTGGTGGTGACTTCCGTGGAAAAGGATTTGCGCATACAGATTGTGGACATGTCCGGAGATCCTGTGGCTGGGGAAAGCTTTTTCGTGGAACTGGAGGGCCTTGGCGAGTACAAGGATCTGGACACGGATGGCATCATCTATATAGGAGATCTGGCATCGGGGGATTACTATGTGAAGCTGCAGCCCATTGACGGATACCGGGTTCCGGAAAATGAGACCAGAGTGCATGTCAAGGACAAGGTTGAGTATGTTGCAATTGATGATATCTCTCTGCTTATCAAGACGGAGGCGGACATTGATGCGGAGGCGGAGGATACCGGCGTGGCTGACGCATTGGAAGACGCAGACAGGACGGAGATTAAGAAACTTCAAAACGCTACGGGCAACAGCCATGTGGGCATTGACGTGTCTAAGTGGAACGGCGATATTGACTGGGACAGGGTGCGGAATGCGGGCGTGGAATTTGCAATCATCAGAGCAGGATACAGAGGCTCGGTGACGGGAAGTCTGGTGGAGGACCCTTATTTTGCTGCGAATATAAAGGGAGCCACGGCAAGCGGTATACCGGTGGGTGTTTACTTCTTTACCCAGGCAGTGAATGAGGTGGAAGCTGTGGAGGAGGCATCCGCGGTTTTGCGGCTGGTGAAGGAATACAATCTGGACTATCCCATATTTATTGACACCGAGGGCGCAGGAGGAAACGGGCGCGCTGACGGGCTGGATGTGGAGAGCAGAACTCTTGTCTGCGAGGCATTCTGCCGCACCGTAGAGAATGCGGGATATCGTGCGGGTGTCTACGGAAGCCGCAACTGGTACAATAACAACCTGCATACGGACAGGCTGGATAATGATTATTATATATGGCTTGCCGAATACCGAAGTGTACCGCTGTATCAGGGATATTACCAGATGTGGCAGTACACCTCCAAGGGAAGCGTGGACGGCATTTCCGGAAATGTGGACATGAACATAAGCTACTACTGAGAAAATCAAGCGGCTGCGAAGCAGACATTTGATTTTTGAGTTATAAGTTGTAATAGAAAATCAAGAAAGGAATTTGTGAAAAATGGGAAAGATTGTGGTAGAAACATGTGAGATTGAGGGATTGAAGGTGATCACTCCCACTGTTTTGGGTGATGCCAGGGGATATTTCTGTGAGACATATCACTATGAGGATTACAAGGCGGCGGGTATTCCCGATATCTTTGTGCAGGACAATCAATCCGCCTCCAGGCGCGGTGTACTCAGGGGGCTGCATTTCCAGATTGAGCATCCCCAGGCGAAGCTTGTGAGAGTCATCAGAGGCGAGGTCTTTGATGTTGCGGTAGACATACGAAAGGGTTCTCCCACCTACGGCCAGTGGCACGGTGTGCTGCTCTCCGAGGAGAACAAGAAGCAGTTCTATGTGCCGAAAAATTTTGCTCATGGATTTCTGGTCCTTTCCGACTATGCGGAATTCTGCTATAAATGTACGGACTTTTACCATCCCGGCGATGAAGGGGGCATCATGTACAATGACCCTGCTATTGGTGTGGAATGGCCGATTCCGGAGGGAATGGAGCTTGTTTTCTCCGAGAGGGACACAAAGTGGCCGGGCTGGAAAGACATGAAGTAACCATTCTTCCCAAAACGATTTAAGGTTGCTGACATGAGAGGAGTTGGCATGAGGATAAGCAAAAAAGGCGGAATTGCCATATTTTCCACCGCAGGAGTCATACTGGCGGCCATTATTGTCATACATCAGAACCAGGGGCCCGGAGCGGATCCGCTGCAGGAGCTTATAAAAAAGATTCTGTCCTGTACAATGATTCTGGCATCCTGTATTGCGTTTGCAAAATGGTATGATAAATTTACCACCCTTCCGGTGGAGTTGTTTCAAAACAGGTATCTGATATGGAAGCTGGCAAAAAATGATTTTAAGAAGCGGTACGCCGGTTCCTATATGGGGGCGGTATGGGCCATGGCACAGCCGGTAGTCACCGTGGCAATGTACTATATCGTATTTGAAAAAATTATGGGAAACCAGATCAACAGAGGAACGGGTGACATACCATTCGTACTGTTCCTCACAGCGGGACTGGTGCCCTGGTTTTACTTTACCGAGGCGCTGAACAGCGGAACCAACGCCATGCTGGAATATAATTATCTGGTGAAGAAGGTGGTATTTAAGATCAGCATCCTTCCTATCATCAAAATTATTGCGGCAACCTTCATACATGTGTTTTTTGCGGTGGTGCTGCTGATCGTTGCTGCTGTTTACGGCTATTATCCAACAGTGTATACCCTGCAGATCATTTATTACAGCGTGTGCCTTTTTATTTTTGTACTGGCGTTATGCTATACCACCTGCTCTGTGGTGGTTTTTTTCAGAGATTTGGCGCAGATAATTAATATTGCCCTGCAGATCGGCATGTGGGCTACACCGATCCTCTGGAATATTGACGGCTTAAGCGGAGGGTGGGTCATTGTCCTCAAACTGAATCCGCTGGTATACATTGTAAACGGTTATAGGAGCGCCATATATGAGCGGGAATGGTTTTTTCAGGACTTCTTTTCCACTATGTATTTCTGGATTGTGACAGTCATTCTGTTTGGAGTCGGCGCGGCAGTGTTTAAGCGGCTGAAAGTTCATTTCGCGGATGTGTTGTAACCAGCTCAGCCAGCCGGCTCATGAAGCGGGAAATCATGCTTGCATGAATTTCCCGCCATGTGAACCGGCTGAGGGAACGCCGTCCCACGAAATAAAAGGTGAGTCGCGAAGCGACGCCGACTGCGAAGCAGTCGCTTTTATGAGTGTTCGGCCGGCGTGAGCTGAACGTCGGTTATCGGCGTGAGCTGAACGGTGGATGGCGGCGGCCGGCATGAGCTGAAGATATTTAGAATTTGCAGGTTGCGGAAAGACATGGGAATTATGTATGGAAGACAGAGAGATACAGATTAAAATTCATGAGGTGGATGTTCCCGCAATTGTAGTACAGGATGTGGAAAAAATATACAAGCTGTATGACAAGCCCAGGGACAGGATGAAGGAAGCCCTGGGGTTTGGGAAAAAGCAGGCTCATAAGCTGCATTATGCCTTAAACGGCATCAGTATGGATATTTACAAGGGGGAGACCGTGGGCATTATCGGAACCAACGGCTCCGGTAAATCCACGCTTTTGAAGATCATCACAGGGGTACTGACGCCGACGTCCGGGGAAGTGCGGGTAGACGGGCGGATTTCCGCCCTTCTGGAGCTGGGAGCCGGTTTCAACCAGGAATATAACGGCATTGAAAATGTGTATCTCAATGGCACGATGATGGGATTTTCCGAGAAGGAGATAGACGAAAAGCTGCCGGCGATTCTGGAGTTTGCCGATATAGGGGATTATGTATATCAACCGGTAAAGACATATTCAAGCGGTATGTTTGTCAGGCTTGCCTTTGCGGTGGCGATTAATATTGAACCGGAAATACTGATCGTGGATGAGGCGCTTTCCGTGGGAGACGTTTTTTTCCAGGCAAAATGCTACCATAAGTTTGAGGAGTTTAAAAAGCTGGGAAAGACCATTGTCTTTGTCAGCCATGATCTGAGCAGTATCAGCAAGTATTGTGACCGGGTGTTTCTGCTGAATAAGGGAAAGCTTTTGGGTGAGGGGACACCCAGGAACATGATAGATGCATACAAGCGGGTGCTTGTAGGACAATATGAAGTTCCGGAGGGCCGGGAAAACGAAAGATTTGTAGATGACCCGAGCCTGCGTGAGGCAGCAGGAAAAGCGCTTGGCAGGGGACAGGGGGACAGAACGGAAACTGAAGGCGTCAATCCGGATGTACTGGAGTACGGGACGAAACAGGCCAGGATTGCGGAGTATTATCTGACGGACGACAGGGGAGTGCGGACTACGGCGGTCATCAAGGGAACCAGGTTCACCCTGCACATGAAGGTGGAGTTTAGTGACCATATTCCGGCGCCGATCTTTGCGTTTTCCGTTAAAAATGTAAAGGGGACGGAAATCACGGGAACCAATTCCATGATTGAGAAGGCTTTTTTGGAGAGCGTGGATGCAGGACAGACGAAGGAAATTACTTTTACGCAGAAGATGAGCCTTCAGGGAGGGGAGTATCTGCTCTCTCTTGGGGTCACGGGGTATAACGGAGATGCTTTTGAGGTGTACCACAGGCTTTATGATGTGATGAATGTGACTGTGGTTTCCGACAAAGATACGGTAGGGTATTATGATATGGAGTCGGAGATTGTAGTAGTGTGAAGGGAATGAAGATTTTCTTCCTAACATTTCATTCGGTATAGGATTAGGGAAGGATGGGATATGCAGGAGAGAGAACAGATTGGTAAAGTTATATTAGATTACAGCAAATATCCGGGGGAGGATTTCTACTGTGATGGAGCGGTGGAAGATGAGCTTCTGGATATAGTCAGGAAACTTTCGACTGTTGAGTACGGGAAGGTGATTGAGGAGCGGAGAAGCTGGCCGTTTCTCTATCACCTGTCTCCGCTGCGGGAGAATATCGTGGAATGGATTCCCATGGATAAGTCCGCAAGAGTGCTTGAGGTGGGCAGCGGGTGTGGGGCGATAACAGGCGCACTGGCACGGAAGGCGGGGAGCGTCACCTGCGTGGACCTTTCCAGAAAACGGAGCCTGATTAACGCTCACAGACACAGCGATTGTGATAATGTGACCATTCATGTGGGGAATTTTAAGGATATTGAGCCGGATCTGCCTAAAGACTTTGACTATATCTGCCTGATAGGAGTGTTTGAGTACGGTCAGAGTTATATCGGTGGTGAGACCCCTTTTGAGGATTTTCTGAAGATCCTGATGCCTCACCTGGGGGCAGACGGCAGAATTGTGATCGCCATCGAGAATAAGTATGGATTGAAATACTTTGCGGGGTGTAAGGAAGACCATCTTGGCACATGGTTTTCAGGCATTGAGAATTATGCCGACGGGGGCGGCGTCCGCACCTTCAGCAGAAAGGGACTGGAGAAAATATTCCGCAACTGCGGGGTGAAGGAGGCACACTTCTATTATCCGTACCCTGATTATAAGTTCATGACTACCCTGTACAGTGATGCCTGGCTTCCGGGAAAAGGCGAGCTTTCAAATAATCTCAGGAACTTTGACCGGGACAGGATGCTTTTGTTTGATGAGAAAAATGCTTTTGACGGTATTGTGGAGGAGGGGCTCTTTCCTGTATTTTCTAATTCGATTACAGCTGTTATTGGAAGGGGATTTGATATAAGATATGTAAAGTATTCCAATGACAGGGCGCCGGAATACGCCATCAGGACGGAAATCGGAGGAGCTTCAGAGGAAGAGATCAGAGTCCGCAAATACCCTGTAAATGAAGAGGCGGCAGACCATATCAGAGGTATGGAGGCAGCCTATAAGAATCTGGTGGAAAAATATCAGGGTGGACGGCTGGATATCAACCGCTGTAAGCTGGAGGAGGATGAAGGGCAGGTTTACATCCAATTTGAGTTTGTAAAGGGCACGCCTCTGTCCGAGCTGATGGACAGATGTCTGGAGAAGAATGACCAGGAGGGCTTTCGCAGGCTTTTTATGGAGTACATGGAACGAATCGGCTACAACAGTCAGGAACCGGTGGCGGACTATGATTTAATTTTTTCTAATATCTTAGTAGATGGAGACAAATGGACTCTGATTGATTATGAGTGGACCTTCGGCAAACAGATTGATACGAAGGAACTGGCTTTCAGGGCAATCTACTGTTATTTATTGGAGGATGAAAAAAGAAATAAATTAAATCTTGATTCGATTTTGAATGAACTTGAGATTACAGAGGCGGAGGCAGAGGAATTCCGGGAGCAGGAGAGAGGCTTCCAGAGCTTTGTTTCCGGAAAGCGCCTGGTGCTGGCCCAGTTGCGGGAGCTTATCGGCAGGAGAACTGCCAAACCCCAGGATTGGCTTGAGAAATACTGGGAGTCGGAGAGACTGAAGCGCATCCAGATATATGAGGACCGGGGAGACGGTTATCATGAGGAGGAATCCCGGCTGGTACAGTCGGCGTATGTGGATGATAAAACGGTGGAGCTGGAACTTGATGTGGACGGAGATGTACGGATGATTCGTATTGATCCTGCATTTGACAGCTGTGCTGTCAAAATAGAAAAGCTCACCTTCAACGGCGAGCCTGTTCCTTTGGATAAAAAACATTTGTTATTGAATGGGAGGCTTGCAAAGCCATCCACCATTGTGTTTCCCACGGAGGATCCCAACATCAACATTCTGCTGGAGAAGCTTCCCCGAAACTCTGAAAACAGTCTGTTTGTCAGAATGGAGGTGGCCCGCCTGCCCCTGGACATAGCCAGGGAGATGGCGGATTCCGTAAAGAAACTTTTGTAAATGTCATAGAAAAGGGCTGTCTCCGGCTGAACTGCTCCCCGTCAAGTAGACAATTGGAAAAATATAAATTTTTCTGCCAGTA
>CAMWJV010000107.1 GCA_947174665.1 uncultured Lachnospiraceae bacterium | reverse complement strand
ATATATTTGTCACATACTTAATTTAGGCTGCAAAAACTGGCCGTAAATACAAAATATTTTTGTATTTGCAGAAAGAGAAGAAGAGACGGCGGAAATATTCTAAGGAGGGATGAGGGTGTGTTGGAGGCCGGTTTGATAGATCTGTATGATCAGCTCTACCAGGAGGGCTTTGAGATAGGCATGTCGGAAGCTTCTCTGGATATGCTTACTACAATGGCAGGCTATGCCGGAATATTTATGTCAGAAGAAAAGTGGGTGCGTTTTAAAAAGTCTCAGGAAGGCAAGTACAGAAAATACAGAAAGGAACATCCGGACAGCAGGGACAGATATGGCAGATGTTATGATGATGAAGGATATCTGATAAAGGAAAAATGGATAGAAGAGCAGAAGGATATAATGAGTTGTATGAACTTCCCGAAGGAAGGCTGGGAAGACCTGTGCGCGTTTGCGGAAAAATATCCGGGGCTTCCGCCGGGAGCTCTGGCAAGGAGGATTCTCAGAGAAAGTGAATATAAATATATTTAAGAGAGAAAGCCGCAATGATCCAACCCTGATTCCTCTTGGAATTGCGATGGATTATCGGGTAAAGTGGAATGTGCATCGTATTCTTCGGGATTTCATCCAGAATTTTTATGACAGTATCGGTTGTGAACAGTTTGCGGATGAATTTCAATATAAGTGGGAGATTTTGGAGGAAAAGCGGATTCACATAAGAATGAGGACATATGGCCGCTCTTTTTCTTATGAATGGCTCACTTATATCGGAGGCAGCACGAAAACGGGCAAGCACGGATATGCCGGAGAGTATGGGGAGGGATTTAAAGTTGCGCTGCTATGTCTGGTAAAGCTGGGAGGAGATGCAGTGATGTCTTCCGGTAGCTGGGAATTGCGTCCATGCGAATATACGGAAAAGATAGAAGGACGCAAGATCAATATGTTTGGATATCATATGAGGGAACGGGAAGATGATGGCTTTACTACACTGGAGTTGTATGGGATTCCCGCTTCTGATGAGAATGTCCGTTATGTGAAGGAAGGCTTGCTTGATTTTTTTTATCCGAAGAACCCACTGCTGGCAGATGAAATTGAAACAGCGGAGCGGTATGCGGTGTACGCCAGATCTGCAGTCAAGGTTCCGTGTGAGGAGTATACGGATATCAAGGGAATATTCTACTATAAATATATTGCCCGCGGACGTTTGCCTTTTCCTGCGGTGATACACATGACTGAAGTTTTCCGCAATTTCGACTGCGACCGTTCCAGAGAAATTTTGTCAGAGGCAACCGTAGTGGGAGCAGTATATAAGATGGTGGAAACGTTAAGCCCAGAAGCTTCTTTTTGGATGCTTCGGCAGATGGAAGGGCAGTGGCAGGAACTGCCGACCTCCGAAAAGGACAGGCCTGCGGATTTAAATACCTGGTATTATGTGATCTGTCAGCTGGTGCGGAATGTCAGTTCTGAACCCAAGTGGATAAAAAGGTTTGCACAAGAGTATCCGTTGGAAAAATATGCATACATAGAGCGGGGCGGAGGTGACAGTGGGAAAAATCGCTTATTGAGAGAGGCAAAAAGGTGGTTTGAGCAGGAAAATAAGGGGGAAAACAGGCGTAGACTGATCAACCCGATTTTTCGTCTGCTGGGGGTTGCATCGGTTTTTCAGGAATATACAGAGAAAGAGGATACGCTGTATCGGGCATTGGACGAGAAAGAGCAGGAACGGGCAGAATTGTTGAGAGCATGTGCAAGGATGATTTTTTTGGTTTTGAGCAATGAGGCACCGATGCCGAAGATTTTGGTTCATACAGAAAAAAAGACAAAGAAAGGCCGGTTATGTCTGCAGTATGGAATTCTGCCTTATGCGGAGACAAAGACTGTGCGTGTCTTTTTGGGGGGAAATGAGAATCAGCATATTAGATATCGAGTGGAAGAAGTAGTGATGGAAGAAGAGGATTTATCAACAGGAACGGAGTTTCAAAAGGCTCTTTTAAAGTATCTTGGGGCATGCGTACATATGTATGGTGCGGAGAGAAGTGAGCGTTCTAACGGAGTACTTACGTATATTGGGGCAATACTGTATCATTTGCGGGGCAAGGTGGAGGCATATGAGGGAAGGTGGAAGAAAACTTAATATGGTTATGACCTATCCGATCCGATGGAGCATGTGCCATATTATGGAAGATTACATTCAAAATTTTTATGATGTCATAGGAGCGGAGAATTTTGCGCAGGATTTTGTCTATTCCTATGATGAAAGCAGGAGAGAACTCCGGATGGAAGGGCGGAAAGGATTTCATGTAGAGTGGCTTCATTATATAGGCGCATCTACAAAAGGAGAAAACTCCGCGCATTATATGGCAGGAAAATTTGGGGAGGGGTTCAAGATAGCGTCTCTTTGCGCATACCGGGACTATAAGGTCAGTGTCCATATGGAATCACGGGACTGGGCGCTGAATGTGTTGAAAATGCCGGGAAAAATAGATGGGCAGAGCATAGAGTTTCTGGGATATGATATCAAAAAGCGTGTTTATGAAGATAATTCGATGTTGCTTTTAGGAAATATTGCACTCGAAGCATACCAGGATTTCCTGGAGGCAATACAGCGTTTTTTTTATCCGGAAAATCCTTTATTTGGTGAATGCATTGCGAATACAAGGGATTACGCAGTATATAGGATGAAATCTTCCGGCATATCAGGGGGGCAGAGAATTATGGGGAAGGTGTTTGCTTCCATGCAGGAGCGAGCGGAGATTCGCGGGATACCATTGATATTTTGCAATCATAGTTACGAGCCTGATAAAGAAGATGACAGGGATAGGGAAAGATTTCACTTTCACGATATAGAAAGCGCGGTTACAGAAATCGTTGTCAGACTGGAGGGGGAAGCGTTAAGAAAAGTGTTTATGGAATTTCAGCCATACTGGCGTAGAGATGGAAGGAGCGCTGTAACCGGGCAGGATTGGAACAGGCTGATCCGGAAGATGGTGTGGCAGATCCGAGATGATCATACAGTTCGTCAAAAGGTGTATGACTGCCTGAAGGATCATTATATCGCTGATATTGACGCTTGTGTCATAAAATGGGACAAAAATAAATATAAAACAGCAACAGCATGGTTTCGTATGTCAAGATTTTATGGAGTCTATAAGCTTTTACCCTATTATTTTTCTGATCTGGGGATAAATACAATTTATGACTTGTGTGAAAAATATGATGGCTTTCATGTGATCTATGAGCCGGATGAACTGCAACGAAGCCGGATACAGATATTGGAAAAGATGGCACGGGACATTTTTTCCGATATGATATACTATGAAAAACTGCCGGAATGCAGGGTGATTGTGAATGAGGGAACGCCGAATGAGGGATTTGTGAGGGTAAATGACACGGAAAATCCGCAGTGTAATGAAATGGGTCTGAAGGTAGTCAATGATATCACGGAGGTCAATCTCCGAAAAGCGCTGTTCTGTAAAGATTCTTTTCCGGAAACCATGATTATATATATGCATGAGCTTCTTCATCAGTTTGGCGGTGATGCAAGCAGACAGTTCAGGACGGCGATATTGGCGATGGATTACCGGATTATGCAGAACTTCGGAAAATTGGAGGAATATGAGTGTATGTGGAGAAAAATAGAGTAGTGGAATTGGCAGATGTTCAAATTTTTCATAATAATAAAGAAAGGTTTGTGATAATCCAACGAAATATGTTATACTCAAAGTGAGCAAATTATAAAGTTGAGTTATGAAAAGGAGAAGAGATCAAAAGCCTGTTATTTGGTGTTATACTACTATTATAAAAGAGGCCAAAGAGGGAAACATTAAAGATGAAATTTGAGTGGGATGAAGATAAGAATTTCATAAACAAAGAAAAACATAAAATTTCTTTTGAAACAGCAGTTTATGTTTTTGATGATCCTTATTACATTGAAATGTTTGATTTTGAACATAGTATTGATGAGGATAGGTATATTGCGATAGGAAAGGTTGGAGAAGTATTGTTTGTAGTATTCACTGAAAGAAAAGATACAATCCGATTAATTTCAGCCAGACTTGCAACAAATGCAGAAAGGAAATTATATTATGACCAAGACATTGATTATTGAGAGTGGACAAAAACCTACAGAAGAACAACTTAAGGAAGTTGAAGAAGCGCAAAAGTTCCCTATCGTTTTTGATGAGGATTGCCAAGAACTGTCTCCTGCTATGATGAAAGCCTTCAAGAGTGCAGTGGTGCAGCGAAATCGTAAGAAAAAAGCTTAGAGTTTGTATTTATTTTGGTATGCCACTAACATTATGGTATAAGTGATTTCGCAAGAAAAGAATTATAAAGACTACAATTCAGATAAGGTGATTTAATGCAGAAAAGGGCATAGGATTATGTCCTTTTTTGTTTTCTGCGAGAATGAGCAAGAAAGTTGTCCGTCGACAGTGCTTTTTAATATAGTGTGGCGAATTTATTGTGAAATTCATTGAGTAACTTTGTGCTGGATGATATACTATTATAGAACGAGTGAAATAACTATATAATATTATTTGAGTGGGATGAGGACAAGGGTGAGTTTCGTCAATTCCACCCTGATTGCCCTGAAACGGTATCTGCTGTTGAAATATAATATTGTGGAATTTAATGAATTCAAAGTGATTGACTTATATTTGGGTCATGAGCCTGTTTTTTTGAAAAACATACAGATTGTCTAAGGAATGAAGTGCTATGGCAGCTGTTTTGAAATAAAGGAGGAAGGTGATGGCCGTATGGCACAGAGAACAGTTGCTTTATGCAAGGGTAAAATTATAGGAATAGAAACAGTCTATACTGTTGTTAATGGCCGACAGATAAATATTCCGGAAAAGCTAAAGGAACTTAGAACTAAAAGCCGGAATAATGAACTGTTCTGCCCCTGTGGATGCGGCGGGAATCTGATTTTGGTTGCAGGTGATAAGAACCTGCGGGAGCAGCATTTCAGAATCAGGGATGGAAGTTTCAATCAGGATTGTAATGTGATCACAGAGGGAAAAACCTCGGTTGATTCAAAGATTGTTCTTAAATGCTGGCTGGACGACAAGCTAAAGGCGACAGATATAGAGTCACGAGTTCCGATATATGCTGTTGATGACATTAACAGGAGCTATGAATTTTCGTTTTTATCCAAAAGCAGGAAGACAGCGATTAGTTACTGCCATGAAAGAGTTAATTTATCTGATGAAAAGTTGAGCATTCTGGAAAGCAATAGTCAGGGTATTCATATCATCTACATTGTTGATCATAAGAACGGCGGCTGTGAAGGACAATATCCTGAAAGCCTTATGAAAATACAACACAGGCAGGGATATTGTCTGCTCCTTACCGTTGACAGTGCGAATTACAATACGGCTGAAATGCAGGCAGTATTTTACGCACAGGATATAGACGGGCTGTGGCAGGAAGTAGTATTCGCAGAAGGCCTGTTAAGGGATTTCAATATTAAAGATGATGGACAGGTTATATACGCCGATGAATTGTTAAGCGATAAACTATCTGAAGCAATGGAAAAATTCAGCCTGGGCAAAGAACGTGAAAAAGCCAGAAGAGCCGAAGAAGAGAAGCGATATGCGGAGAATTTAAAAAAAGTCCTTGAGCAGGAAGAATATATTCGTGAAAAATGCCGGAAACGACAGGAAGAAGCGGAACAGGAACGTAAGCGTCAAGCTGAGGAAGCAGAAAAACAAAGACTTGAAAGGGAACAATGGGAGGCAGAGAAACGTCAAAGGGAAGAAGATTTTAAAAGAAACATGGAATCAAACTTCTCCCAGCAGGAGACGCAGGTAAGAGATGCCAATGGAAATCGCTGGATCAAATGTGAGTTTTGCGGGAAAATAGCGATGGAGAGAGATTTTAGTTCTTATGGAGGTAAAGGACATATCAACCTTGGAACCTGCAAAGACTGTTCGGTAAGCAATCCTGCGGCTGCGCAAAAAGTTGAGGAACAAACCGCGAAGATACATATGAAATATGATCCTGATATCTGTCCGGAATGCGGAGGCAGATTGCGTGAACGAAGCGGACAATATGGAAGATTTAAGGGATGCAGCAACTATCCGGCATGTAGATATAAATACAGTATAAGATAAGATATTCGCAAAGGATACCCATTCTCTTCGGAGTTGTTATAGCAAATGCCAAGTTTATCAAGAAAGAATACATGGAGAAAGCAAGGAGAAAAATCAAGATGATTCTATATGCAGAAAATAATCAGAGTATACAATGCAGCAAAACTAATGCCCCTCAAATTTATAATGAGAAAAGTCGATGGACATATTTAGAGGCAGTTGTAGACGAAAAAGAAGTAAGGTTTTATTATTCTGATAGATATCCGACCGATGGTTTATTTGCCGGTAAGAGAAGCAGTGGTGGTTATTTATATTTTGAATTGGATTCCCAGTGGTATAAATTAGATGACCTCCAAGATATTTTTTATCTTGGAGAATGTAGCAGTATAAGTTATTATATTAATTTTTTGAAAGGCAGTTTTACTACGAGAGGAATAAATGAACGTAAGGATGGTGTAAGGTATTCTGACATTGCGCAGTTAGAATTGATATCTGGAAATTTAGAATATGTTATGAAAAAGATTAATAGCTATAATCCACATATTGAAGTACAAATTCAAAATGGAAAGCTATCGCTCGTAAATAAGCTTTCAAACGGTTATATTATAACTGCTGATAGTTAAGCAAATAAAAACATTTTAGAGATGAATTTGATTAATTAGAGCAGTCAAAGAGGAAATATTAAAAATGAAATTTGAGTGGGATGAAGATAAAATTTCATAAACAAAGAAAAACATAAAATTTCTTTTGAAACAGCAGTTTATGTTTTTGATGATCCTTATTACATTGAAATGTTTGATTTTGAACATAGTATTGATGAGGATAGGTATATTGCGATAGGAAAGGTTGGAAAGGTATTGTTTGTAGTATTCACTGAAAGGAAAGATACAATTCGATTAATTTCAGCCAGACTTGCAACAAATGCAGAAAGGGAACTATATTATGACCAAGACACTGATTATTGAGAGTGGACAAAAACCTACAGAAGAACAACTTAAAGAAGTTGAAGAAGCGCAAAAGTCCCCTATTGTTTTTGATGAGGATTGCCAAGAACTGTCCCCTGCTATGATGAAAGCTTTCAAGAGTGCAGTGGTACAGCGAAATTGTAAGAAAAAAGCTTAAAGTTTGTATATATATTAATGTGCCCCTAATGTGATGGCATAAGTGATTTCGCAAGAAAAGAATTACAAAGATTATGATTCAGAAAAGGGCATAGGATTATGTCCTTTTCTGTTATACAGGAAAATGGGCAAAAAAATGAAACAAAAAGTTCCCCCTATTGGCAAAAAAGTTTCTTATATTGATTTCTGGCGGCAAAAGTGACGAAGACATGCTGCACTTTGACCGGGGCGCTGCTTGCTGTGCTGGCAAGCATGGTGCCGGCAGGGTGGATATTGTGGCAAAATTTATTGAGTAAGATCGTGTCTGATGATATACTATTAAATAATAAGTAAAATAACTATAAAATATAATTTGAGTGGGATGAAGCCAAGCATGCAGTTGGCAAAGAAAAGATGAAGGCAATGAAGAAATTGCAAACAAGGAGGATTACTTATGAAAATTACTTTTATGGGTGCGGGCAGCACCGTGTTCGTACGTAACGTGATCGGCGATTGTATGTGCTGCGAGGCACTCAGAGACAGCACCTTTGCCCTGTACGATATTGACGGGCAGCGCTTAAAGGAAAGTCAGACAATTCTGGAAGGAATGCGCAAGGCCAAGGGCGGGTATGGCACAATCAAATGCTACTTGGGCGTGGAACAGCGCAAGGAAGCATTGCGGGGCGCAAGCTTCGTGATCAATGCCATCCAGGTAGGGCTATATGATCCCTGCACCATTACCGATTTTGAAATCCCTAAGAAATACGGTCTCAGGCAGACTATCGGCGATACCCTCGGAATCGGAGGTATCATGCGCGCTCTCCGCACTATTCCCGTGATGGAGGATTTTGCAAGGGACATGGCTGAGGTTTGTCCGGACGCTCTCTTCTTAAACTATACCAATCCTATGGCCATGCTGACAGGATATATGCTCCGCTACACTCCTGTTAAGACTGTCGGTCTCTGCCACAGTGTGCAGGTCTGCTCAGAGGGTTTGTTAAAGGAGCTGGATTTGGAAGACAAGCTTGCAGGACGAAAGGAATTGATTGCCGGCATCAACCATATGGCCTGGCTTTTGGAGATCAAAGACAAGGACGGCGCAGACCTTTATCCGGAGATCAAGGCCCGAGTAGCTGCTAAGATGGCAGACCCGGATTTCCATGATAAGGTCCGCCTGGACTATATCAACCACTTTGGCTATTATTGTACCGAATCAAGCGAACATAATTCGGAATATAACACTTTTTATATAAAGAGCAAATATCCGGAGCTCATTGATCGCTACAACATTCCCCTGGATGAATATCCGCGCCGCTGTGTCAACCAGATCGAATCCTGGAAAAAGGAATATGCGGAGCTCCTGGAAAACGGCGTCAAAGATCATGACCGTTCCAATGAGTACGCTTCTCACATTATGGAATCCGTTGTGACCAACAGTCCCTTTCAGATCGGCGGAAATGTGCTGAACTCCAACCATTTGATCACTAACCTTCCCGCCGAGGCCTGCGTGGAGGTCCCGTGTCTTGTCAACGGTCAGGGAATCCACCCCTGCTATGTGGGCGCCCTGCCGGTTCAGTGCGCTGCCATGAACATGACCAATATAAATGTGCAGCTGCTGACCATTGAGGCGGCACGCACACGCAGACGAGAGCATATCTATCAGGCGGCCATGCTGGATCCCCATACCTCAGGCGAGCTGGATATTGGCAGTATCAGGAAGATGGTGGATGAATTGATCGTGGCCCATGGAAGTTATATGGCCGAATATCATTAAGAGAAAAACGGAGGCAAAAATGGAAGAGAAATTCGTCAGCGGACCTAAGAAACTCGAGGACAGAGCGTATCGGTATGATGCTTTTTCCAACGGCAAGGCGCTTTTGAACAAAAAGAAGAGGCGGCTGCCGGCCATGGGCTGGAACAGCTGGAACGCATTCGGAAGCGGCAACACAGAGGAACTGACCAAGGCTATGGCGGACGCTATGGTGGAACTGGGGCTGGACAAGCTGGGCTACAGATATGTGGTGCTGGACGATGGCTGCTACAAGCCGGAGCGCGTGGAGGGAAAACTGTCCAATGAGTCCGTAAAGTTTCCAAGCGGATTTAAGGCGCTGTCAGATTACATACACGGCAAGGGACTGAAATTCGGCATGTACAATGACATCGGCACGAATCTTTGCGCCGGTGCGGCAGTGGGCACCTGTGGTCATGAGATGACGGATGCTGAATCATACATTGAGTGGGGCGTGGATTTTCTGAAGGTGGACAACTGCTATTACCTTTGGGACAACGCGACTTTCTCAGATGCCGCCAATGCGAAGTATGTCTATGCCCCGAATATTCGCGGCATTCGAGTGGAGAGCCAGGACTTTGCGGAGGAGTTTTCTGCCGTAGAGGAAGGTATGCTGCGGGGGTGTGGCGCCGAGAAAAAGGAAACTTTTGTGACAAACATCGGCACCTTTGACGGCACCGGTCCGGATGCGACTCCGGTGGGGGAGCAGAGCGGCGAGCTGGTTTTTGCGGTGAAAGCTCCGGCGGCAGGCTCCTACCGGGTGACGGTGACCTATGCCACGGGCGAGGAAGTGGGCCGGGGAAGCTGGCTCCAGCTTGCGGTGGGAGAAGGGGAGGAGAGCGTCGTTTACTATGATGATTTCCTGCCCGCCACAGAGGGGGCGGAAGACTTCCGAAAGTCAGATGAGATAGAAATCCAACTGCAGGCCGGAGAGAATCTGATCCGCCTGATGAACCACAGGCGGCAGGAAAATACTTTAAGCTCCTATGCGGCGCTGTTAGAAGGCCTGAATGCGGCGGCACCGGATCATGATGTGGTCCTCTCCATCTGTGAGTGGGGCAAGACCCAGCCTCAGAATTGGGGCTATAAGGTGGGAGATTCCTGGAGGATCCTGAATGACATCACTTTCCGGGTAGGAGCTGACGGAGATCCGGGTGTGGGCGCTTGGACGGATGATTACACGCCCAGCGTGATCTCACAGTACAACAAGGCAGTCATTATGGATGAATTTGCGGGACCGGATAAGGGATGGAACGATCCGGATATGCTGATGATCGGAATGAACGGACTGACGGAGACCATGTGCAGGACGCATATGGCCATGTGGTGCATGATGAATGCTCCGCTGATGCTGGGCCTTGACCTGCGCCGGGTAAAGAAGGGGGACGCAATCTGGCAGATGATAGCCAACGAGGAATTGATCGCCCTGAATCAGGACGCCCTGGGCATCCCCGCAAAGCGTATCTTTACCAGTGTTTCCACAGATGCGCCGGATACGGATTACATCAGAGAGTATGACCGTGTGGACATTCTGGCCAAGCCCTTGGCGGACGGTGGGGTGGCGCTTTCCTTTATTAATGTGAGTCAGGAAAAGGTGGATGAAGGCTATGGTGTGGAGACCGCCGATATTCTGAAGTATATCGGACATAAAATGCAGAACAGGGAAGCGTTTGCCGGGGCAGGCAGCTATCGTGTCACGAACCTGTGGACAGGCGAGAGCGAGACGAACACCACAGGACGGTTCCGGGTGGAAGCACTGGAAGCCTGTGACAATGTGACCATCAGGATCATGCCGGCATGACAGATGAAACCGTGCAGACCGCGGGCATAGGGGACAAGATGAGCAATCATGAGAATGGAATTACCACGGGAGAATTTATAGACCTTATCCTGCGCCATTTCCGGGAGGCGGAAGACCACGGCGGGAACGCTGCAGGGGAGAACTGCGGAGCGGAAGATTATAGCGGAATCGCTGCAGGGGAGAACTGCGGGGCAGAAGACCACAGAGGGAATGCCGCAGGGGAAAACTGTGGGGAGGAAGACGACAGCGGGAACGCTGCCGGAAATTTTCCCGGGGCGGATATCTGGCGGCGCGGCATGGAAAAAGGCTGGCTGGAGGAACGGGAGCGGCTGGAGGCCGAGAAACCCATAGAACGCCGGACTGCGGCAAAAATTGTCCATGAATTTCTGCGCCGGGAATGCGGAGAGGCGGATGAGGCGGACTGGGGGGCGGCCGGAAGACTGAAAGATCTGTACGACTGCCGTACCTGTGTCAACCATGTGGCGCAGGTATATGCCAAAGGCATTATGACAGAGCTGTCAGAAGATGTCTTTGGCATGAGGGAAGGTCTGCAGACGGAGGAGGCGGTCGAAATTGCGGAGCGACTGATTAACAGAAAGCGGCGCAGACTGCCTTTGGATGCAGGGAAAGATGGTGCCCTTTCCCGGAGTCTCTCCCTTGAACAGGCGCTTGCACTGGCTCGGGGGGATTCCGGAGCGATTCTTGTGGATGTCCGATCCAGGGAAGCTTACGTCAAAGAGCATCTGGATGGTGCGGTCAACATTCCTTTTTCCGTGATTCTGGAAGATCCCGGTGCTGTAGCGGCAGATCGGACGGCGCTGCTGCTCTTGTATTGTGACGGGGGCTATCAGAGTGACATTGCAGCCAACCGGCTGGCGGAGGCCGGGTACATGCAGGCGTACAGCTTTGCGGCAAGGAAATAGGATGTGTACGCAATTTCAGTTTTGCTCATTAGTAACAATTCCTTTTTTGATTAGTTTTCATTTTTTTTTCAGGAAAACAGTAAGCGCTTCTTTTCGCTATTGCTGAAGCATTTTCCATTCCAAGCAGAGCAGAAGTGATAGTCGCTGACTCAATATGACAGGCTCCGGCTATTTCTTTTTGAACAGCACAACCGTGATATAATAAATAATCAAGAATCTTGGGCTGGCCGGGTGTCAGATTTGTATCTTTAATAC
>CAMWJV010000106.1 GCA_947174665.1 uncultured Lachnospiraceae bacterium | reverse complement strand
ATGTGGTGATGCCCCTGTGCAAGCCTGCCTGGATCACGCTGGTTATTCTGTCCTTCCAGCAGATGTGGGGAACTACGGGAGGCGTGTTTATCTACTCGGAGGAGCTGAAGCCTTTGAGCTATGTGCTTTCTCAGCTGGCCAGCGGCGGTATCTCCAGGACGGGTGTGACCTCAGCGGTTTCCCTGATCATGATCATAGTGCCTATCACGGTGTTCGTTATCTCCCAGAGCAATGTCATCGAGACTATGGCAACGTCCGGAATCAAAGGATAGGAGGTGCGGCATGAAAAGAAAGAATTGGAAATGCCTTGGAGCGGTTCTGGCGGCTGTTATGATGCTTCCCATGACTGTTCAGGCTTCTGCTGCCGACGGCAGCAACGTTGTGTATGACGGCTATACCTACGATTATTACGGAAACGCCAAAGACAGCCCTGCAGCCTTTGTGCTGGAGAGGACGATCACGGCGGAGAATCTGAACGGTACGAAACTGTCCAGTGTGGATGATGTGTGTACCAGCAGAGACGGCAGGATATTCTTTATTGACTCGCTGGAGAGCCGCATGAATATTCTGGACAGCGACGGAAACTATCTTCACTCCGTGAAGCTGTTGAGAAATACAGAGGGAAAGATTGCCCTGGACGAAGAGGGAAACCAGATCATGCTGACGAATCCTGAGGGAGTCTGGGTGCATGAGCAGGAGCAGGAGATATACATAGCTGACACAGGCGCACAGAGGATTGTAGTGCTGAACCTGGAGGATTACAGTTTAAAGAGGATCATCGGACGGCCGGATAATCTGTCCGGTGACACACAGTTCAAGCCCTCCAAGATTACCGTGGACTTTGCAAACCGGATTTATGTGGTGGTACAGTCCAGTTATGAGGGTATCCTGGAGCTGACGGCGGAGGGAGACTTCAGCGGATACTACGGTGTGAATGTGCCCTTTTACAGCTTTATGGATTATTTCTGGAAATCCATTGCCAGCGATGAGCAGAAGGCCCAGATGTCAAAGACCTACGCGCCTGCATTCAACAATATTACGCTGGACGGAGAGGGCTTCGTCATGGCGGTGACCTATGACACCTCGGCCCAGGAGTATGTGTTCCGCTTAAATTCCAAGGGGGAGAACGTGCTCCGGGAGCAGGAAAATATGACCGTGGTGGGAGACATATGGTCCATGCACTCGGATGATATGGGAAGCCAGTTTGTGGACATTGCGGTGACGGATTACGGCACATATGCGCTGCTGGACAGGAACAAGGGACGTATTTTCCTTTATGATTTCGACGGACAGATACTGAATGTCTTCGGCAGTACCGGAAATCTGAAGGGTGATTACAAGAGCCCCGTTGCCATCGCCTGGCTGGGCGACAAGCTGGTGACGGCTGACAAGACGTTGAAATGCCTTTATATTTTAGCGCCCACAGCCTTCGGCCAGGCTGTGCTGGACGGAAATGAAAGCTATTATTTCGGCAGATGGGATGAGGCGCTGGTCTCCTTCGAGAAGGCGGTGGCGCTGAATGCTAATTATGAGGTGGCGTACAGCGGTATCGGCAAGAATTACCTGATGAAGGATGACTACGAGACGGCGATGTATTATTTTAAGCTGGGCAACAACAGGGAATTCTACTCCAAGGCCTACAACGGTTACAGGGGCCAGTGGATGGAGGAACACTTCGGAATCATCATGACATTGCTTCTGCTGGTGGTGGGGGCGGTAATCTGGTCTGAAGCCAGATACCACAGAAACCAGGGCAGAAAGAAGAAAAAGCCGGCGGCAGCGCGGAAGAAAGGAGAGGAAAAATGAAGGCACAGATAAAAGAAAAGCTGTACTATTTGAAATATTCCTTTTTCCACCCCTTTGACGCCTTTTATGAGATGCGTTTCCGGGGAAAGGGGAGCCTGCTGATCGCGGTGATCTCCATTGTGCTGTTCGGCATTCTGCAGTGCGTGCGGTATCAGTATACGGGGTTTGTCATGAACTTCACACAGATAGCGGCTATGAACAGCCTGTCTGTCTTTGCTACCTGGGTAGCCGGGTTTGTGCTGTTCATTGTCAGCAACTGGTCGGTGACTACACTGCTGAACGGGAAGGGCGGTCTGGGGGATATTACTCAGGTTATCGGCTATTCCCTGGTTCCCGTGGAACTGACTACGATAGTACAGATTATATTGAGCAACTTTGTCATCCGTGAGGAGATTATGATCGTGAACGTGATCAGCGGAATCGGTATCGTCTGGTTCCTGTTTATGATCGTAGCGGGTCTGTGTACGATCCATGAGTATTCTTTCGGAAAAAATATGGCGTCTGTCTTCCTGAGCTTTGTTGCGGCGGCGATCATCATTTTTCTGGGTGTGCTGTTTTTTACCCTGATGGAGCAGATGATCACTTTTGTCGTGAGTGTTGTTCAGGAATTCATCCGCAGGATGTAGGAGGGAAGTATGGTGAATAAAATAAAATCTTTTTATGCGGCGCATACCATAGGCAAGATCTTCCTGACAATCCTGCTGGCAGCAGTGTTGATTTATGTGCTGGTGAGCATTCCGGTGTGGAGCGTCAAAAAGTCCGAGGTGCCGAAGACGGCGTCCAGGGAGCCTCTGTCCGGTGAAAAGCTTGCTAATGATGCGGGGAAGGTAGTGCTTGCGGAAAACGGAGGCAAGTCTTTAAGCCTGAATACGGAAACCCTGACTTTTGAGGTGAAGGACGAGAAGGGAAATGTTTTTTCTACCGCGGTAAAAAGCGCGGATTCGGGAAGCGAGAGAGCGCTGCTGGTCCTGACCTATCTGGGGGAGGACAACAATATACATGAGTGGAATTCCTATGATCAGAGCGTGGCTTTCGGTTCCTATGAGCTGTATCAGCTGGAAAACGGCGTCAGGATCAACATGAATCTGAATGAGGGAGAATCCAACAGATTCTATGAGTACCTGCCCAAGAAGATGTCCCCCGAAAGATATGAGGAGATGTTCAAGGGCGGCATTGAGAGGCTGCGGGAAAGCGGTGAGCTGGATGAGGCAAAGGCAGACAGGTATCTGCAGACGCTCTCGCTGGTGTACAAGAGAAGCCTCCAGGAGGAATGCTATGCGGTGACTTATACCGGGACACCCCCGGCCAGTGCCGTAACGCAGATGATCGAGGTGGCGGGCCTTGTGGGATATACCCAGGAGATGCTGCTGGAGGATGCGGACACCTTTGGTTTTTCCGTGTCTTTTGCGGAACCGGCGCAGTTTGATATTGTCCTGGAGGTGACTCTGGAAGAGGGAGAGCTGAAGGCGCACATTCCCAGCGGTGCCTGCGTCTCACTCAATGACTACTACACCATACAGGAGATTGATGTGCTTCCCAACTTTGGAGCGGTGACGGCCGCTCAGTATGAGGAGGGGCAGATACTGATTCCCGACGGAAGCGGCGCGCTGGTGGATTTTAATTCCTATCAGGCTGATGTGAGGGATTATGAGAGACCCTTCTACGATAACGATTATTATAAGGACTATTATTTCCAGCCCCAGTACGGGGAGGAACTGTATATGCCGGTGTTCGGTATGCTCTACGGACCGACGGACAGGACGGAGAAGGGCTTTCTTGCCATTGTGGAGGAGGGAGACCGGAACGGATACATCCATATGAAGCTGGCCAGCGTGGATGCGGACAGTTCCAAGTATAACAAGGTTTTTGCATCCTTTGAACTGGCCCAGTATACCAGAGTGAAGATCAACGGCCCTTACAGCGAAAGCGCCGCGAATTATCTGGTAAACACGGGAACCCAGGACCTTGACTGCACGGTGCGCTATCAGTTTTACGGGGCAAAGACCGGATATTTTGACCTGGCTAAGGGGTATCAGAACTACCTGGCCGAAAAGGAAGGAATCGAAAAGAGCTATGACGACGGTTCCGCAAGGCTGTACCTTGAGGTGGTAGGAGCGCTGAATATAACAAAGCGTTTTGTGGGCATTCCATACAGCAGCGAGTATTCCATGACGAATTATAAGGAACTGCTGGCTATGATGGAGGACCTGCAGGGGACGGAATACCTAATGCAGTATGACGGCGTCTTCAACAACGGCTGGAACGGAAAAATGAACAACAGGGCGAAGCTTTCCTCCAGCAACGGCAGTAAAAAGGATTGGAAGGCTGTGCAGGATTATGCAGAGACCAACGGTATCCCGTTGTTCCTGGAGACCTCCGTCACAAAGGTCTGGGAGAACGGAAACGGGTTTAGGGCTTCCAGACAGGCTGTCAGGGACTTTGCCAATAATCCGGCGGTGAATTCCCGCTATATGTCGGTGCTGGGGATTAAGCTGTCAGCCATTTCCGACGGGCTGGAGCACGATACTTATTATACTCTGTCACCTAAATATCTGGATGACGTTACAGACGGATTCTTAAAGAAAGCCGGGAATTATAAGTACCTGTCGGTGGGAGATATGGCCGGCATGTACTATGCTGACTATCGCTTTAACGGCTTTATCAGCGGTGAGCAGGGCAATATGGTGCTGGAGAGAAATCTGGCAAAGCTGGCGGAGGGAAGAGAGCTGGCGCTGACAGATCCCCATATTGACAAGATCGGATATGGCAGCATTGCTGTGGATATTTCCAGGAAGAGCAGCGATTATCTGACTTTTTCCGAGACCATTCCCTTCAAGCAGCTGGTGATGAACGGTTTGATCGATCACACCACGGAGGATGTGAACATTTCCTCCAGAAACCCGGCGTACTTTGTACTCCAGAGTGCGGAGACAGGGGCTTACCCCAAGTTTATTGTGACGGCGAAAAATGTTGACGTGCTGCAGAACAGTGATTACAGCTATCTCTACTCCGTCCAGTATCCGCTGATCAGGGATAAGATAGAGGCAGTATATAAGGAGTGCCGCGAGATCCGCTCCCGGATCGGCACATCGGAGATTACGGGGCATGAGTGCCTTGCCGACGGAGTGTACAGAACCACCTATGCCACGGGGGTACAGGTGACGGTGAACTATAACTTATACGATGTGACACTGGAAGACGGCGCGATGATAGGTGCGGAAGGCTATCTTGTAGAGGAGGTGCAGTGATGAAGGGCAGTAGAAAGAAACTTCCATACAGAGTGAAGAAAAAAATAAACGGGTTGGTATTTGCATCTCCCTTTATCATCGGTTTTATCGCTTTCTTCCTGATGCCGCTGGTCAATACGATTTTTTATTCCTTCAACAAAATCGGCGTGGGCGAAAAAGGAGGCATGACCTTTGAGTGGGTCGGCATCCAGAACTACATTGATCTGTTTGCCACAGAGGTGACCACCGATTCCCAGCCCATGGCAAGACTCTTTACGGAGGAAAATACCACCATGCTGATCAGCGTGCCGCTGATCGTCATTTTCAGTCTGTTTATGGCGCTGCTGGCAAACCGGAAATTCAAGGGGCGCGCCGTTGTCCGTCTGATTTTCTTCCTGCCCATCATACTGGGTATCGATGTGGTGGTGAAAATGCTGACTATGACTACCGGAGCTACGGAATCTCTTGATACGGGCAGCGGTCTTTTGAACGGAAGCTATATCACTATGTTCCTGCTGCGTGTGTTGAATGTTCCCCGGCGGATTTTGTTCCCCATCATGAACTATGTGGAGAACATATTTGACCTGATCTCCCAGGCGGGAGTTCAGACACTGGTCTATCTGACGGCACTGCAGTCCATAAGCCCCAGCCTGTATGAGGTGGCGAAGATGGAGGGAGCAACGGCTTATGAGACCTTCTGGAAGGTAACAATTCCCTCCATCATCCACATCACACTGTTTGTGATCATCTACACCGTGGTGGATCTGTTCCTGGACTCCGCCATTGCGGAGGAAGCCTACAGCTTTGCTTTCACCCAGAATAAAATCGGCGTCGGGTCGGCGCTGTCGGTGGTGTACATATTCAATGTGCTGGCCGTTCTGGGGCTTGTCATGCTGCTGATGGGAAAGGTGGTGAAGAAGAATGCAAAATAAGAAAAATGTGAAACCCAAAAAGAATAAGATCAAGGCGGGAAATGATGCGTCTCTTGCAATCTATCTGTTTAAAAACCGCTCGAAAAAGGGAATTGTCAATGTGTTTTCGCTGGTGCTTATCCTGGGGCTGTGTTTCACCATCCTCTACCCCATCTTAAGTCTGGTGCCTGTGGTGTTCTCTTCCATAGAGGAGCTGGGAAACCCGAATGTGATCTGGATTCCCCTGGAGGGTTCTACGGTGAGCTTTAAAGCGGCCATCCGGCTTGCTATGCCAGCTGGGATGATGACGATGGTGAAGTCTGTTCTGTATGCGGCAGGCATCATGGTGATTCAGGTATTCTTTTCGGCCATGGTGGGCTATGCGCTGGCAAGGGTGGATTTCCCCGGAAGGAAGCTGGTGTTTGCCCTGGTCATCATAGTATTCCTGCTTCCCAGACAGTCTCTGCTGCTGGCTCAGTATATTTACTTTACCCATTTTGATGTCTTCGGCATCATGGATATTTTCACGGCGGCGGGGGAGATCAAGCTGATCAACAATCCTATTGCTCTGGTGATGCTGGCAGTGTTTGGTTTCGGAGTCAATCAAAGTCTGTTTATATTCCTGTTCAGCCAGTTCTTTAAGAACATTCCCAAGGAGCTGGAGGAGGCAGCGCTGATTGACGGCTGCGGCTTTTACAGGACTTACTTTAAGATCATGATTCCCAATGCAGTGCCGATCATTTCCACCGTGGGAATCCTGTCCTTTGTGTGGAATTACGGAGATACCTATTACACTAATTACTTTAATCCGGACGGGGGCTATATGAGTACAATCCTGACCACCACCTTCAACACGGCCAACAAGGAATACATCCAGAATGCCGTACGGGTCTGGTATGAGATACCGCTGGTGACGGATATGGCTTTTGACGCGGTGAAACAGGCGGCTGTGCTGATCTTCCTGATCCCGCTGGCTGTGGTGTACCTGATCGGGCAGAGAAAGCTGGTGGAGAATATGGAGAATTCAGGATTGGTAGGCTAAGTGTGAGAAGAATTTCTAAGCGGTTAAAAGACATCCGCTAAGAAATTCTACGGTTCGCAGAGCGAACCTTTCTCGCACAGAAGAATCGCCACGGGCGATTCTTCCCGAGGCTTCGTGGATTGTTGTGCCGCCGATGGCGGCAAGGCTGAGCTGGAAGGATTTAATATGAAAAAAAGGAAAATGATCTTAGCTGCGCTGGGGCTGGCTGTGGTGCTGGCAGGATGCGGAAAAGAGAATGTTTCTCCCCAGGACGGGAGCGGACAGGGAGCAGAAGAGAATACAGGGAGCGACGAGGTTGATATGGAAGAGACGAATTACAGCAAAATAGTAGTGGACGAGAGTGTCACATATCAGACCATAGAGAGCTTTGGTACCAGCGGGGCGTGGTGGAGCCAGTATGTGGGAGGCTTTACGAAGGATGCCAACGGGACGGGAGGCAGTACCCGGGAGGATATTGCCACCCTGCTGTTTGACAGGGAAAAGGGCATCGGCCTGACCTGTTACCGGTTTAACCTGGGGGCAGGCTCCGTGGAGAGCAAAAACGGTACATTCTGGGATCAGCACAGGCGTGCACAGTGCTTTGAAAAGGAACCGGGAGTCTATGATTTTAACAAGGACGCTAATGCGGTCTGGTTCCTGCACAAGGTCAGCGAGCTGGGTGTGGAAGAGGTAGTGCTGTTCTGCAACAGTCCTCTGGTGCGGCTGACGGACAACGGGCTGCCGCATATGACGGAGGGGGGCAGCAGGACCAACATTGCGCCTGAGAAGTACCCTGAATGGGCCGGATACTGCATGGATGTGGCGGAGCATTTCGTGGAGGAAGGGATTCCCGTTAAGTTCATATCTCCGATCAACGAGCCCCAGTGGGACTGGTACAATGGGCAGGAGGGATGTCATTTTGCCAAGACGGATGTGGCGAAGGTGTATGTTGCCTTTCTGGATGAGCTGGAGAGCAGACCGGCGCTGGAGGGAGTGAAGCTGTCCGGGCCTGAGAGCGGCGAGTGGAAGGGAGATGCGGTTGGCTATACCTCTGCCATTCTGAACACTGTAAGGCTTCAGGAGCATTTTGACACCATTGATAACCATTCCTACTGGTCCAACGCCGAGGATAAGAAGAGCTTTAAGAACTGGATGGTGGTACATTATCCGGATGTGAAGATTCGGACCAGCGAGTGGTGCGAGATGGTGAACGGCAGCGATTTCAGCATGGATTCAGCCATTCACATTGCCCAGCAGATTGCCGAGGATCTCAGGATCCTGGAGGTGGTATCCTGGCAGAACTGGGTGGGTGTGGCCCCCGGCGGCTATCGGGACGGGCTGATCTACATTGACGAGTCCAGCCAGAAGTACAAACCCCTGAAGAGACTTTGGAGCTATGGGAACTACAGCAGATATGTCCGCCCGGGCTATGTGCGGGTTGATATTCAGACAGAAAACCGGGATCATGAGGCAATGCTGCCCACAGCCTTCACCGGGACCAACGATAGCGGTGAGCAGGAGCTGGTGATGGTGTTTATCAACGATAAAACAAAAGACGGGAAGCATCCCGACGAAAAGACTACGAAGGAAGAATACGTCCAGCAGGAGTTTGTTTTTGAGGGCGTGGAAGGCTACAGCAGGATTGCCATGTATGTGACCTCGGAGGACTATGATCTGGAGTGCCTGTTGGATGAGGCTTTTGACCCTTTAAAACCGGTGACTGTCCCCGGAGGGAGTGTTACCACCATCGTGCTGACAAAATAGGAGAGTTGGAAAGAGAAATATGGGTACATTTGAAATCAAGGAAACCTTTTATCTGGACGGGAAACCCTTTCAAATTATTTCAGGAAGCATTCATTATTTTCGCGTTGTGCCGGAGTACTGGCGTGACAGGCTGGAAAAGTTGAAAAGCCTGGGGATGAATACGGTGGAGACCTACATCCCGTGGAATCTTCACGAGCCCCGAAAAGGCAGATTTGTCTTTGACGGGATGTGTGATGTGGTGAAATTTGTCAGAATAGCCGAGGAACTTGGGCTGTATGTGATCTTAAGACCATCCCCCTATATCTGCGCGGAATGGGAGTTCGGCGGTCTGCCGGGCTGGCTGCTGTCCGAGGACGGAATGCGCCTGCGGGTGAGCGATCCGGCTTTCCTGGGGCATGTACAGGATTATTACAACGTGCTGCTGCCCCTTTTAAAGCCTTTGCAGATCACGGAGGGCGGCAATGTCATTCTCATGCAGGTTGAAAACGAGTACGGTTATTTCGGAAATGATAAGTTATATATGGAGCGGCTGCGGGATATGCTGCGGGCGGGAGGAATTACGGTTCCCCTGATCACCTCGGATGAGCCGAAGGATGAGAGCATGGAGGGAGGCAGTGTGGAAGGGGCCCTTCCCACGGGCAATTTTGGTTCTAATACCAAAGAGCGCTTCGGCATCATGAAAAAGTATGTAAAAGGCGGTCCTCTGATGTGCGCGGAGTTCTGGGTGGGCTGGTTTGACCATTGGGGCAACGGCGGGCATATGACGGGAAATCTGGAACAGAGTGCGTCTGACCTGGATGAGATGCTAAAGACCGGGCATGTGAATGTTTATATGTTTATCGGCGGTACAAATTTCGGCTTTATGAACGGCTCCAATTATTATGATGCACTGACGCCGGACGTCACATCCTACGACTATGACGCGATTTTGACCGAGGCCGGGGATTTTACAAGGAAATATGAGGTTTACAGGGAGATTATCGGGAAATATACCCGGATTCCGCAGGTGGATTTCAGCACCTCCATAGTGAAGAAGGATTACGGGAGCGTGAAGGTAAAAGACAGGGTAGGGCTGTTTGAAGCCCTCCGGGATATAGCGGAGCCCGCGGAAAGCGTATGCACCCGGTCTATGGAGCGGCTGGGGCAGTATTACGGCTATATTCTATATACGTCCGAAATACAGAATGAGCGGAAGCTGGAAAGGATTCGCCTGCGTAAGGCCAATGACAGAGCTAATATTTTCCTGAAGGACAAAAGACTGTTGAATCTTTATGACAGGGAGCTTTTGGAGGAGCATAAGGTCAGCGCCGAGGCGGAGCCCGGAGATGAACTGCGTATTCTGGTGGAGAACATGGGGCGTGTGAATTTCGGCCCCGGGATGGAGGAGCAGCGCAAGGGCATTGACGGCTGTGTCCAGATTAACGGGCATATGCACCATCACTGGCAGCAGTACTGTCTGCCTCTTGATAATTTGGAGAAGCTGGACTTCACCAGAGGATACACACAGGGGCTGCCCGCGTTTTACCGCTTTGAACTTCAGATGGACGAAAGGGGAGATACTTTCCTGGACATGGAGGGCTGGGGAAAGGGCTGTGTCCTTGTCAACGGCTTCAACATCGGAAGGTTCTGGGAGATAGGCCCCCAGAAGAGGCTGTACATTCCCGCGCCGCTTTTGAGCCAGGGCAAAAATGAAATAATCGTGTTCGAGACGGAGGGCAGGAGCACGGGAGAAATCAGCTTCCGTGGCGAGCCGGATATCGGATAAAAAGGAGATGACAAAACATCTCCTTTTTTGACAAATTAATTTGTGGCATACTGTTGTCTTGTATGATATAATAGGTGCAACGGAAAAGCAAGCGGCTCCGAAGGAGACATTTGCTTTTCCTGCGCCTATTAACGAGCAAACGTTTGGCATCAGCCAAACGAGGAGCGCGGCAGCGCGGGTTTGCGAGGTTAGCAGGCCCTATGGAGTGTATTCATATGAAAAAGAGAATCAGATTAAAGGGTCGTATTAAATCCTATATACAATTTAGTATTTACTTAGGTATACTTCTTCTTTTTGTGGATGTGGCCGTGTTCCTGCTCAATCTGCAGGCGGGGCTGCTTTTGACGGGATATACGATTGTTTATTTTATCATTACGCTGTCGCTGTATTTTTACAATAAGCCGATCATTATGAATGAGCTTATCAGCTTTGCCACGGAATACGGACAGATTCAGAGAAAGCTGCTGAGAGATATGGATCTGGCTTATGCGCTGCTGGATGACAACGGGAAGGTCATCTGGACCAACACGGCGTTTGAGACGGTGGTGAAGCAGCCGAAGGGCTACAGCAAATCAATCACATCCCTGTTTCCCGCGATTACCAGGGACCGTTTGCCGGATGACAACGGGCTGGATGAGGCGCAGTATGAACTGGAATATGAAGGCAATGAATATATAGCGAAGTTTAAGAAAATCTCCCTGAAGGAGATGGCGGAACACAGCGATATGATTGACGCAAGGGATTACAACGGGTATCTGATCGCAGTGTATCTGTATGACGATACGGCTCTGCACATTGCCCTGCAGGAGGTGGACGACCAGAGCCTTGCGGTGGGGATGGTCTATCTTGACAATTATGAAGAAGCACTTGAGAGTGTGGAGGAGGTTCGCCGTTCACTGCTGATAGCACTGATTGACCGTAAGGTAAACAAATATATTTCCGGGTTCGACGGCATCTGCAAGAAGCTGGAGAAGGATAAGTATCTGGTCATCCTGAGGAAGAAGATGATCGCACAGCTGCGGGAGAACCGTTTTGACCTGCTGGAGGAGGTCAAGACCGTAAACATCGGAAACGAGATGGCGGTGACTATCAGTATCGGTGTGGGACTGGACGGGCTGACTTATGCCCAGAATTATGAATTTGCCCGCAACGCTATAGATCTGGCACTGGGGCGCGGCGGCGACCAGGCGGTCATCAAAACGCCGGAGAGCATTATATATTACGGCGGAAAGAGTCAGCAGGTGGAGAAAAACACACGTGTAAAGGCCAGAGTGAAGGCTCACGCTCTTCGAGAGATAATTACCAGCAAGGATCTTGTGCTTGTCATGGGGCATCGGATGCCGGATGCCGACAGCTTTGGTGCTGCTGTGGGAATTTACCGTGCGGCTCAGACGCTGGAGCGCAAGGTGCATATTGTGCTGAATGACGTGCCGCCCAGCATTCAGCCCATGGTGGACATGTTCAGAAACAATCCGGAGTATGAAGAGGATATGATCATAGGAAACCAGCAAGCCATTGAGGCTGCGGGGGGTAACTGTGTTCTGGTGGTAGTGGATGTGAATAAGCCCTCCATTACAGAGTGTCCTGATCTGCTGCGTTTCTGTAAGTCTGTGGTGGTTCTGGATCATCACAGGCAGGGGACGGAGACCATTGAAAACGCAACCCTCTCCTACGTGGAACCCTATGCGTCCTCGGCATCCGAGATGGTATCTGAGAT
>CAMWJV010000105.1 GCA_947174665.1 uncultured Lachnospiraceae bacterium | reverse complement strand
GATTTTTATCGGGATTATCTGGCGGCAAAGAGGATGGTGCTGAACGAGAGTGAGTATGTGTCCTTTGTAGCGGAGAATACGGAGAGGTATGAACTGACCCTGGAACTGGAGAAGGATATGGAGCGTCTGACAGACGAGTGGGAACAGCAGCCGGAGTATCTGCGGCTTTATGCCCACAGGGAGCTCAGGACAGGCGACGGGAAGCAGAAATATTACGAAGAGAATGAGCGTCTGACACAGACGTTAAAGGACAGCTACCGCAAAAGTGTTGCAGACTGAAACAGGAGATTATAATGGCATTTTGGAACAGATTATTTGGAAAGAGAAGAAAATCAAAAAAGCAGCTGCAGGAGGATTGGGAAAACATCGTCTATGACAGAGACGACGTTGACTTTCGGGATGAGGAACAGCGCAGCCGTTATGTTACCAACTGTCTGGAGCAGATGGCGGAGGCATCCAAAGAGATTAATTTACTGACCGGAGAGTATGCCCTTGTGACCTCTTATCTGACGGATATGGAGGAGATAGAGGCGCTTCCCGAACAGGAGAGGGAGGGCCTGAACAAAATTGCCAGGCAGCTTCTGGCCCAGGAGAAGGAATGTGAGCGTTACCGCGGGAAAGAAAACCGCATGGATGATAATGAATACTATCAGATGCGCAAACAGGAGGATGAAGTACAGGAGGGCATCAGCAAACTGAAGGAGTGCGAGAACTATGGAGAACTGGTCCGGCAGGATTTAAAGCGGCTGGACAGAGAGCGAAACGCCTTTGAGTACCGCCGCTCCGAACTGGAGGCCATGCTGAATAATTTTCGGGGCATGTCGTTTATTTTTATGACGGCATTTGTCGTCTGTATTGTGCTGTTGATCATTCTGCAGTTTGCCTTTGAGATGGATACCAAAATAGGCTATCTTCTGGCGGTTGGAGCCGTGGTGGTTGCGGTTGCGGTTCTGGTTGTCAGATATACGGACAGCGAGAAGGAACTCAGCCGGGTGGAGAGGGCTGTCAACAAGCTGATACAGCTCCAGAATAAAGTGAAGATCAGATATGTGAACAATAAAAACCTTCAGGAATACCTGCGCATTAAGTATGATACGGAAAACGCTGCTGCACTGGAAAAACTCTGGATGCAGTACCTGCAGGAGAAGGAGGAGCGCAAGGAGTTCGCGGAGGCGGAGGCAAAAACAGAGTACTACCAGAAAGAACTGGTGTCCAGAATGAACAATTACCGGATCAACAGCCCGGACAGGTGGGTTGGCCATCCGGAAGCATTGCTGGATCCTCGTGAGATGGTGGAAATGCGCCACGATCTGATCGTGAGACGGCAGGCGCTGCGCAAGCAGATGGAATATAACAATGACGTAGCGGAGACGGCAAGAACGGAGATTATGGATATCGTGAAAAAGTACCCTGCGTATGCGGGAGAAATACTTGCCATGGTGGATAAATACGATAACTATTGACTTCCGCTTTTGGGTGGGCTATGATGATTTACGTTGTATGAAGGGAAGCAGATGAGCGTGGAGAACAATGATAAACTAAAGGAAGAATGCGGTGTGTTCGGCGCCTATGATTTTGACGGGCAGGATGTTGCGTCTGCAATCTATTACGGTCTGCTGGCTTTACAACACCGTGGGCAGGAAAGCTGCGGCATTGCGGTCAGCGACACCGGTGGCCCCATGGGCAGGGTGTTGTCGGCCAAAGAGATGGGGCTGGTAAATGAAGCCTTTACGCCGGAACAGCTGGAGAAATTGAAAGGCGATATAGGGGTAGGACATGTGCGCTATTCCACGGCGGGCAGTTCTACCCGGGAGAATGCGCAGCCTCTGGTCTTAAATTATGTGAAGGGAACTTTGGGTCTGGCCCACAACGGCAATCTCATCAATACTCCTGAACTGAAGAATGAGCTTGCCTACACGGGGGCCATTTTCCAGACCACCATCGACTCTGAGATTATTGCATATTACATTGCCAGGGAGCGGTTGAACTCCGGAACGGTGGAGGAGGCCGTGGGCCGCACCATGAACAGGCTGAAAGGAGCCTATTCCCTTGTCATCATGTCTCCCAGAAAACTGATAGGTGCACGGGATCCCTTTGGATTCAGGCCGTTGTGCATCGGGAAACGGGATAATACATATTTTCTTGCCAGTGAGAGTTGTGCCCTGGATACTGTGGGAGCGGAGTTCGTGAGGGATGTGCTCCCCGGCGAGATTGTGACGATTTCTCCGGAGAAGGGAATCGAGTCGGACATGAGCCATGGGCTTCCTGCCGCAGAGCAGGCAAGATGTGTATTTGAATATATTTATTTTGCCCGGCCGGACAGTGTCATTGACCAGGTCAGTGTATACAATTCCCGGATACTGGCGGGAAAGTTTTTAGCCCAGGACAGCCCCGTGGAAGCGGATTTGGTGGTGGGTGTGCCGGAGTCCGGTAATGTGGCGGCGCTGGGATATTCCCTGCAGTCAGGCATCCCCTACGGGACGGCCTTTGTAAAAAACACCTATGTGGGGCGGACTTTCATCAAACCCAGACAGAAGAGCCGGGAAAGCAGTGTGCAGGTAAAGCTGAATCCGATCCGCCAGGCGGTGGAGGGGAAGCGGATTATCATGATAGATGATTCCATTGTCAGAGGTACTACCTCGGACCGAATTGTCCGTATGCTGCGGGAAGCGGGGGCCAGGGAAGTACACATGCGTGTCAGTTCGCCGCCGTTTCTGTGGCCCTGCTATTTTGGCACGGATGTGCCGGCGAGGGATCAGCTGATTGCATACAACCGCTCCGTGGAGGATATACGTAAAATTATCGGAACGGACAGTCTTGCCTATCTGCGTATGGAGCGTCTGGAGGAAATTGTAAACGGTCTGGGAATCTGCAGGGGCTGTTTTACAGGAAAGTATCCGCTGGAACCTCCTGTGGAGGACATTCGGGGCGATTTTGACAGATAATGTTATAGAATAGCAGTAAAATTAAAGGAGGACCTGACTATGAGTACGGACAGATATGAAAGTCCCTTATCCGAGCGCTATGCCAGCAGGGAAATGCAGTATATTTTTTCGCCTGACATGAAATTCCGCACATGGAGAAGGCTGTGGATCGCACTGGCGGAGACAGAAAAAGAACTGGGGTTGTCCCAGAACGGCAGGCCGGTCATCACCGACGAACAGATTGAGGAACTGAAAGCTCATGCGGAGGATATTAATTATGATGTGGCAAAGGCCAGGGAAAGGGAGGTACGCCATGATGTCATGAGCCACGTGTACGCATACGGGCAGCAGTGTCCAAAGGCGGCGGGCATCATCCATTTAGGTGCAACCTCCTGCTATGTGGGCGATAACACGGACATTATCGTCATGACCGAGGCGCTGAAGCTGGTGAAGAAAAAGCTGGTGAATGTGATAGCAAAGCTGGCCGATTTCGCTGAAAAATATAAGAACCAGCCGACTCTTGCGTTTACCCATTTCCAGCCGGCCCAGCCGACTACCGTTGGCAAGCGCGCTACGCTGTGGCTGCAGGAATTCTATCTCGATCTGGAAGATCTGGACTATGTGCTCGGAAGCATGAAACTGTTGGGTTCCAAGGGAACCACAGGCACTCAGGCATCCTTTTTGGAATTGTTTGATGGCGACCAGGAGATCATTGACAGGATTGATCCGATGATTGCTGAAAAAATGGGATTTAATGAGTGCTTTCCCGTGTCCGGCCAGACTTATTCCAGAAAGGTGGATACCAAGGTGGCAAATGTATTGGCGGGCATTGCGGCATCCGCCCACAAGATGAGCAATGACATCCGTCTTCTGCAGCATCTGAAGGAGGTGGAGGAACCCTTCGAGAAGAGCCAGATAGGCTCCTCCGCAATGGCTTACAAGAGAAATCCCATGAGAAGCGAGAGAATAGCTTCCCTTTCAAGATATGTTATGATTGATGCGCTGAATCCGGCTATCACATCTGCGACTCAGTGGTTTGAGCGGACTTTGGATGACTCGGCAAACAAGCGTCTGTCCATTCCGGAGGGCTTTCTGGCAACCGATGGAATCCTTGACCTTTGCCTGAACGTGGTGGACGGGCTGGTGGTGTACCCCAAGGTCATTGAAAAGAGATTGATGAGCGAGCTGCCCTTCATGGCGACGGAGAATATTATGATGGATGCGGTGAAGGCGGGAGGCAATCGTCAGGAACTGCATGAGCGCATTCGTGAGCTTTCCATGGAAGCCGGGCGCAATGTGAAGGTTGAGGGCAGGGAGAACAACCTGCTGGAGCTGATAGCGGCAGACCCTGCATTCAACATGTCCCAGGAAGACCTGCAGAAGACCATGGACCCCGGGAAGTATGTGGGGCGCGCCAGAGAGCAGGTTGATACATTCTTAAAAAATGTGATTCAGCCGGTTCTGGAGGAGAACAGAGAGCTGCTGGGCATAAAGGCAGATATAAATGTGTAACTATTCAGAGCCATGCATGAGCAAAAGAAAAGCCTCGTAGAGGCGATTTTGCGAATGGGCTCTGAATAGTAAATATTCAAAAACATAGATATGAGAAAGGCAGGATGGTAAATATGGGCGGTTTTTTTGGAGTCGCATCGAAGGAGGACTGCATGTTTGATCTTTTTTTCGGGACGGATTATCATTCCCATCTGGGAACGAGACGTGCCGGCATGGCGGTCTACAGCAGGCAAGAGGGATACAACAGGGCGATTCACAATATAGAGAATGCGCCTTTCCGCACGAAATTTGACAAGGATGTTAACGAGATGAAGGGAAATCTGGGGATAGGCTGTATCTCCGACTATGAGCCGCAGCCTCTGATCGTCCGATCTCATCACGGCACCTATGCCATTACTACGGTGGGAAAGATCAATAATTCGGGAAGTCTGATCAACGAACTGTTTGCAAAGGGACATTCCCACTTCCTGGAGATGAGCGGAGGCGACATCAATGCCACGGAGCTGGTGGCAGCCATCGTGAACCAGAAGGATAACCTGGTGGAGGGAATCCGATACGCCCAGGAAATTATTGAGGGCTCCATGACAATCCTGATCCTGACACCCAAGGGAATCTATGCGGCAAGGGACAGGCTGGGCAGAACCCCTGTGTCCATCGGGAAAAAGGAGGGGGCTTACTGTGTGTCTTTTGAGAGCTTTGCCTATCTGAATCTGGGATATACCCTTGACAGAGAACTTGGACCGGGTGAGATTACGGTGGTGACGCCGGAAGGCGTGAACACCCTGGTGCAGCCCGGAAAGGATATGAAAATATGTACTTTCCTGTGGATATATTACGGCTATCCTTCTTCCTCCTACGAGGGAATCAGTGTGGAGAAGATGCGTTACAACTGTGGGGCAAAGCTGGCAGAGAGAGATAATGTGCAGCCTGATATTGTGGCGGGCATACCGGATTCCGGCACAGCCCATGCCATCGGGTATGCGAACCGGTCAGGAATTCCTTTTTCACGGCCGTTTATCAAGTACACGCCCACCTGGCCCCGCTCCTTTATGCCGACGATTCAGACACAGAGAAATCTGATCGCAAGGATGAAGCTGATCCCGGTTCATGACCTGATTGAGAACAAGAGCCTGCTTTTGATTGATGATTCCATAGTCAGGGGTACTCAGCTTCGGGAAACCACGGAATTCCTGTATCAGAGCGGCGCCCGGGAAGTACATATCCGTCCGGCCTGCCCGCCTCTTTTGTTCGGGTGCAAATACCTGAATTTTTCCCGTTCTTCCTCGGAGATGGATCTGATAACCAGGAGAGTGTTGAAGGAAATGGAGGAGGACGAAAGAAAGATTGATCTGAAACTTTATGTGGATCCGGATACGGCAGAGTATGGGGAGATGGTGGAGCGCATCGGCAAAAAACTCAATTTTACCAGTCTGCGTTTCCACAGGCTGGATGACATGATTGAATCGGTGGGAATTGATAAGGACAAGCTTTGTACATATTGCTGGAACGGAGTGGAATGAAAGGCTTTATATGTTAAGATTAGGATTTGTGGTGGTGACTACACTGCCGTTTATCATTTATTATCTGACTAAAGCAAAAATAATTGAAAGATGCAACGGGGATTTTTCGGAGGAAAAGCGTTACAGGATGGCCCGGCGGTGCATCCGCATCATGATGCGCCACGGGAGGATCAGGACGGAGTACACCGGACAGGAGTATCTGCCGAAGGAGGGAGGGTATGTCATGTATCCGAACCATCAGGGCAAGTATGACAGTCTGGGCATAATGTATGCTCATCCGAGGCCCTGTACCCTTGTCATAGACTATGACCGCTCCAAGCTTCCCATTGTGAGTCCCTTTATTGATTGGATTCAGGGAAAGCGGTTGAATAAGCGGGATATGAAGAGCCAGCTGAAGACCATACTGCAGATTGCGGAGGAGGTTAAGAACGGCAGAAGGTATATCGTATTTCCCGAGGGCGGCTATGATCACAACAAAAACGATGTACAGGATTTTATGCCGGGCTCCTTCAAGTGTGCCACAAAGGCGAAGGCACCCATTGTTCCGGTAGCCCTCATTGATTCCTACAAGCCCTTTGGAATCAATTCTCTCAGGAAAGTCAGGACCCAGGTTCATTTTCTGAAGCCTCTTTGTTATGAGGAATACAGGGAAATGACAACACCTCAGATTGCGGAACTGGTGAAGGAAAGAATTGGGGAAGAGGTCAGCAGGAGGGTTATCGGCACTTCTGATCTTACTTAGGATTTTTACTGTTCATGGCCGTTCAGCTTCAGGGCTGAGCGGCCAGTTTCACTTCAAACATGATTCGTCCGTGCTCCAGAGCCCTTGCACGGATTTCGCCCTTGTGCAGTTCAGCAATAGACTTTGCGATGGAGAGACCAAGGCCGTAACTGCCATCAGGGGTTCTTGCCTTGTCGGCCCGATAAAAGCGCTGGAAGAGCTTGTCAAGTTCGCAGTCTGTTACATCTGTAAAGTCATTGATGACTTGTATTTTCACCTGTTTATCCTGCAAAAGTTTCACAGTTACTTTCCCGTCCGGATCACAGTACTTGACGGCATTATCCATGAGAATGGATACCAGCTGCCGCAGTCTGGATTCATCTCCGGTATATTCTATATTTTCTGCAATATCAAAGACAATTAATTTGCCCTGAGAGTGCAGCAGCCCCTCGAAGGATTTGGCTGTGTCATACACGGCGTCGCTGAGACTGAAGGCGGTGAACACAGGCTTTTGTTCCTCATCCATCTTTGCCAGGGTGATCAGGCTGCGAACCAGGCCGTTCATCTTGCCTACCTGTCTGTCAATGCTGTCAAACCATTCGCTGTCCCCGTAAATCATTCTCGCAAGCTCGCTGTTGGCGGAGATGACTGTCAGAGGCGTCTTCAGCTCATGCCCGGCGTCCGTGACGAACTGCTTCTGTCTGGCATAGCTCTCCGCAATGGGTTTTACCGCATGTCCGGAGGCGAGTATGATGATCAGCAGCACCAGAAGGAAACTGACGATTCCGATCACTGTGGAAATCAGCAGCATGGAAAAAACGGCATAAAGGTCGGAGGAGGCGTTGATAAGGCCGATTACGGTCATTGTCTTTCCGTCTGCTTCCGCATGGGTGATAATACGGAATTTAAAGTATCGGTACCATCCCCGGCTGTGCTCTTTTTTCAACAGGGCGGTGGTTACGGCGGACAAATCCTCTTCCGAGTAGTTTTGGGCTGCATCCTGCCTGATTTCCAGGATTGTTCCGGCATCGTTCAGGAAGATAACGCAGCCATCGGCGCGTATGAGCAGGCGGTCTTCAAAACGGTGTGAAGCACCCAATGTCCTATCGCCTTTTTTCTCGGCATCCTTTGGCTCCTGCGGACCCAGCTGCTTTTCGCCGCCGGGTTTCTGCATGCCGGGAAGTGGTGAGCCCGGCGGTGTGTTCAGATATTCGGTCATGATCATATCCAGGCGTCGGTCCAGCTGTCGGTTTGTCTGAAAGAAGAAAATGCCGTTGACGGCTGCCAGCACCAGAAGGATCACGGCGAACAGAGCAGTGGCGGTGATAGAAATAAATTTTTTCTGCAATTTCTTTATCATGGAAGCGTTCTCCCTATTTTTGGTGTAACGGTTCAGTCCTCACGATTGAACTGTCTTTTCCAGACAGTAACCTACGCCCCGCACAGCCCTGATATTCACAGGGGCACCCAACTTGTCGATTTTTTTCCTGAGGTTGGAGATATAGACCCAGACGATACTGACCTCAACATCGGAATCCCATCCCCAGATGCGCTCCATAAACTGTTCTGTGGAGATAACGCTGCCGGGGGACTGCATCAGCAGCTGGAGCATTTGAAATTCCCGGCTCACAAGGCGCAGATTACCGCTCTGAAAGCTGAGCTCAAAGGTGGAGAGATTTAAGGATAGCCCTTCAAATTCCAGGATATCATCCTGATAATTGTCCCTGCGGCGCAGCATGGCGCGGACTCTTGCAAGCAGTTCGCTGGCGGCGAAGGGCTTTGGCAGATAGTCGTCGGCCCCGGCATCCAGTCCGCTTACTCTGTCCTCAATCTCCCCTCTTGCAGTGAGCAGAAGAACGGGGGTCTTGACTTCTGCATTCCGCAGGGCCCGCAGCACTTCCAGGCCGTCCATGCCCGGCATCATGATGTCAAGTATGATGCCGTCATAATTCCCGGCTACGGCATAATCGTAACCGTCGTTTCCGTTATAAACAGCGTCAACGCTGTAATTATTGTGTTCAAAAAGTGCAGTCAGGGCCTTTACAATATCTCTGTCATCTTCCGCAATCAACAGGCGCATGGTAAAATCCTCCTTATGCTGTCATTTTAGCAAAAATATGTAAAAAACACAATTTGTTCACAATAGATTTAGGTTACATTTAGGTTCGTCTGATAAAGTATAAACAGAAAATCCGGTTTGTGCCGCTAAGGCGGCGGAATGGAGGCAGTAAAATGAATTCGCAGATGGTCTTTCAGAGATATGAGATGAAATACCTGCTGACCCGGAAACAGAAGGAAATCATCCTGGCGGCGATGGAGCCGTATATGGAGCCGGATGCCTACGGCAGGAGTACCATACGGAACATTTACTATGACACGGACAATTACAGGCTGGTCAGGAGATCCATGGAGCAGCCTGTGTACAAGGAGAAGCTGAGGGTCAGAAGTTATGACACAGTGGAGCCGGGGGATAAGGTGTTTGTGGAATTGAAAAAGAAGTATGAGGGTGTGGTCTACAAACGCAGGATACATATCCCGGAGAAGACAGCTGTGGATTATCTGGCAGGCAGAAGGGCAGCGCCGGACAGAACGCAGATCACGGAGGAGATTGACTATTTCCTGCGGTTTTACCGGACGCTGGAGCCCAGGGTATTTCTTTCCTATGAGAGAGAGGCCTATTATACCAGAAAGCCCGGTGAGTTCCGGGTGACTTTTGATGAAAATATTCTCTGGCGCGAGACGGATCTGTCTCTGGAAAAAGGAGCTTACGGAACGCCGATACTAAAGCAGGGTCAGACCCTGATGGAGATAAAGACGCCGGGAAACATTCCATTGTGGATGGTAAAGGTGCTTTCAAAGGAAGAAATCAGAAAGACATCTTTTTCAAAATACGGTAATGCATACACTGAAATTTATAACAGAGAAAAAGGAGAATTGATTTATGCCTAACACGATTTTTCAAGGAATTTTTGATACACAGTCCACGGTGATCATTTCCGTTCCGGAGTTTTTGCTGTGTATTGGTGTGACGCTGGTGATCGGGCTGATCCTGGCGTGGGTATACACCTACAGGAACCGCTACACCAAAAGTTTTTTGGTGACGCTGGCGCTGCTGCCTGCAATCGTCTGTGTGGTTATCATGATGGTAAACGGTAATGTGGGGGCGGGAGTGGCTGTGGCAGGCGCTTTCAGCCTGGTCCGTTTTCGTTCCGTTCCGGGCACGGCGAAGGAGATAGGAGCTATCTTCTTAGGGATGTGTGCAGGGCTGATCGCGGGCATGGGCTATCTGGGATATGCCGTGCTGTTTACTGTGGTGCTGTGTGGGGTGATGATGCTCTACAGCAGACTGGACTTCGGCAGCAGGAAAAACGATGAAAAGTATAAGGTGCTTCATATTACGATACCTGAGGATCTGGATTACACCGGGGCCTTTGACGAGGTGCTGGGAGAATACACATCTTCACATGAACTGGTTCAGGTAAAGACCACAAACATGGGAAGTCTGTTCCGGCTGACCTATAATCTGGTCTTAAACAGTTCGGAAGAGGAGAAAGAACTGATCGACAAGCTGCGCTGCAGAAACGGCAATCTTGAGATTTCAGTGTCGCGCATGGAAACTGCGGCATATGAGCTGTAAAAGTTCAACATTGCAGTAAGTCCCACTGTTCCAAGCGGCTGATAGCAGGCATGGTTGAACTGATTACCACTCTTATGTTTGAAAGAGAAAAAAATGTTGGGCACAGGTAGTAGAATGAAAGGAAGTATGAGGGAATCATGAGAATAAATATAACAAGAAAAATGAGAAGAAGTATAAGGAGGCTCTGGGATAAATGCTGTGTGCCGGCAATGATCTGCTGTATGATGGCGGGGCTGCTGGCCGGCTGCGGCAGGAATGAAGAACCGGTGAAAGAGTCGCTGGCGGCAACAGGACAGGGCCAGGCAGCCGGTGCGTCTGCGGCCGGAACGGCGGCTGTTCCCGAGACGATTGTGGATGCTGAGGCCATGTTCACGGACAGGGACAGGAGCGGGGAATACGATGAAGCGGAATGCGTCAGGATAGAGTTGGGCAGCGATAACGTCACCATCACAGAGGAGGGTGTCTATCTCTTAAGCGGCTCATTGGAGAACGGGATGGTTATCGTAGATGCGGATAAAACCGCAAAGGTTCAGCTGGTCCTGGACAATGTGGAAATCTCCAACAGCAATGGTGCGGCAATTTATGTCAGGCAGGCGGATAAGGTGTTTATTACCCTTGCGGAGGGCACCGTGAACACACTGTCCGGCGGCGACAGCTATGTAAGTATTGATGACAACAATATTGACGGGGTCATTTTTGCAAAGAGCGATCTGACCATAAACGGCGATGGCAGCCTGAATGTTACTGCTGTCACGGGGCATGGCATTGTGTCAAAGGATGATCTGAAAGTGACAGGCGGCGCAGTTATCGTGACTGCTCCGGGACACGGACTGTCCGGCAAGGACAGCGTTCGCATTGCGGCCGGGACAGAAGGCGGGCAGGATGCGGCAAATTCGGCAGTTTCATTAAATATTACAGCCGGAAAGGATGGAATTCATTCCGAGAATGCGGACAAAGAGGACAGGGGATTTGTCTATATTGAGGATGGCAGTATCACCATAGTGTCCGCTGGAGATAGTATCAGTGCGGGAATTTACCTGCAGATTGACGGAGGCATTTTCAATCTGACCGCGGGGAAGGGCAGTGCAAACAAAACGGTTGCCCGGGATGAGGACGGCAGTGACATCAGCACCAAAGGTATTAAGGCCGGAGGACAGATGATCATCAACGATGGCAGCTTTTATATAGATTCTCAGGATGATGCACTGCATTCCGGAAGCAGTCTCGTTGTAACCGGCGGTCAGTTAGACATTGCTGCCGGCGATGACGGACTGCATGCTGATGATACAGTTACGGTGGCGGGGGGTACTATCAGTATTTCTGCCTGCTATGAGGGTATAGAAGGAGATGAGGTTGTTATTTCAGGAGGTTGTATCAGGCTCAATGCCACTGACGATGGCCTGAATGCCGCAGACGCCCTTCTGATTTCGGGCGGTACAATCTATGTCAATGCCGACGGGGACGGTATCGACTCCAACGGAACAATTACGGTGACCGGCGGTGAAATCTATATATCAGGACCTGAATCAAGTGCAAACGGTGCTATCGACTATGAGTACGGCGCTCAGATTACGGGCGGTACGCTGGTGGCAGTGGGAAATTCAGGAATGGCTATGAACTTCGGGGAATCCTCCACACAAGGGTCTGCTTTGATCAGCACATCCAACTGTAAGGCGGGCACGGAGGTCAGCCTGGAGGACGGAGAAGGCAATGTGCTTGTGAGTTATACTGCGGAGAGCGGCTTTAATTCAGTGGTAGTCAGCTGCCCTGAAATGGTGCAGGGCGGTACTTATACAGTTCATGTGGGAAACGAGGAATATGAGGTGATCCTGGACAGCCTGATTTACGGAAACGGCTTCGGTGGCTTTGGCGGCGGCAGAGGTGGTTTTGACGGTGGCAGAGGCGGCTTTGGCGGCGGCAGAGGTGGTTTTGACGGTGGCAGAGGAGGTTTCGACGGCGACAGGGACGGCTCCGGTGGAGAACAGCACGGC
>CAMWJV010000104.1 GCA_947174665.1 uncultured Lachnospiraceae bacterium | reverse complement strand
TAGGAAAGTGTCCGTTGTCCGAACTGGAAAAGCATTTACGGGAAAAAGGGATAAGGACGATGCAGTTGATCTCAATTGAGTACAATCATGCTTTTTATAAAAAGGTAGGCTATAATCAGGATTGTGTTTCGGTGCTTTATAGAGAAATAGAGGCGGCGCCAGATGGGATTTGAAAGAAAAATATGCTTTGGCATGGGTTTTGGACGAATATTGTCGTTACGCTTGCAATGAATATCATAGGTTATCTCGGTTTATTCCTAAAATAGAATTGAATAAAAGGATATGTTCCGGGAATTTTTAGGGAGTTATTGCAAATATTAGTGGAAGAGGAGGATGACAGTCTTATAGATAGTGTTAATAGCTTATCGGAAAGCTTAAGAAAATTTCGGGAGGACTATTTGAAGTTCCAGAGGAACTTTTCATTTCAGAAAATGATTTGCTTTGATTAAGTTGATTATTAAGACATAAGAGTTATAGTATTTACATGGCAACATTTTGGCAACAGAAAATCAACAAGTCAAAATAAATGATGTAATTGAAAGAAAAATAGGCGTGTATTTACACGAAAGCTAAACAAATGAAGTTAAGAACAATAAAGAACAAGCCGAGTTCGAGTGATGTGAACGCATGAAGGAATTCTGTAAAGAGCGCAATAATTTTTTATGAAAAACAGAGTGTTTTGAAAGGGCATAAATTGAAGATTGGGGTTTCTATCTTAGCATTACTTTATGCCTTTGCGTTTTATAAATAATTGTGTGCATTGAATTTGAGTGATGAGAACACATGAAAGAACTCTGTAAAGAGCGCAATAATCCGTATGAAAAACAGAGTGGTTTGAAAGGTCATAAATGGAAGATTGAAAGTAAGCGTCAAACCGGTTCTTTTCGAAGTTAGTTGATTTCGCAGTAGAGAAACAGTATAATTGTTATATACAATTGCAAGGGAAACTGCCGTATGGATGCACTGATCCAGCGAAGCCTTACTGGGGTCTTCACCCCAGCGAGGCTCTTTTAACAATTCAGGCTTCCACCCCTCCACACCCATTAAAACTGCTGTATACAGCCTATTTTCGGCTTCCTCTTTCTTCATCAAACAGTATGCTTAAAAATTTATAAAAATTATTCCATTTTCTGGGAAGATGCGAGATAATAGGATTGATCTTAAAACTGTTTTTCCTATTTTTCAAACAGGAAAGGATAGAATAATATGCCTACACAAGACTGGTTGCAAAAATAGTATGTGAGAACAGAGAGGTATGCTGATGAACGGTGAGATGTATCAGATCTGCATGTTGGTTAATGCGGCAAGGACTGCAATGGCAAAAGGGAAGGAATTTGCATATTCATGTGACAGGTACGTAAATTCCATTAAGTTTCGTTTTATTCCCAGGCAAACTTTTTTTGGAGAAGAAGCCAGGGAGGTGTACAGTCCTCGGGAATGGTATGAGAACTGCATCAGGGAGGGTGTCGATGATATGAAATTTCTTGCCCCACTGCAGGTTTCGGACAAGGCGTTGCTTGGATTTTCAAATGTGAGCAGGTCAAGTATGGTTGCATTTCATAAAGACGGGCAGGTCACTTACTGGATAGCAGCCTGGGATTTTGATAAAGTCTTAAAGAAATGGAACGTGGAGTACCAAGAATATAAGTGGGATAATCCGCCTTCGGAAAAGCCCCGGTTTCAAGACAATACAGCAGAATTGGCGGATATCCTCTTAAAGATAGGAGAGTTCGCGGAAAGAATCGAATGCGGGAACTTTGGAAATATATTTCGTAGCGCCCGTGATATTCTGAATGGAAAAAAAGAGATCCCCCACAGGTACGATAACGGCAGTCCAATCTCCCTGCCGGATGTCCCGGAAGGGAATAAGAGGATGTTCCATGCCGCCTCCATGGCGGACGTGTTTGGTGCAATGGGCTCCTGGAACGACTCACCGCCTTATTACGCCCACCAGAAGGGGTTGGACGAGGCTTATGATAGGCTGTCAAATGAACTGCTGAAGCAGATCAGGCTGGCTGTCCTCTTTGCGGTTAACGAGGATTAAAACAGCGGGAATGAATGTATGAATATTACCGGTGGCAGGAGGAAAGGCATGAATTCTGAAAAAATTCTTGACATAGATTCAGAAAAGAATTCCGGAAAAAATACCGGAAGAAATCCGGAAAAGAATTCAGAAAAAGAGAAAATTTCTTCTCTTGCCAGGCAGATCATGGGGCTTGCCAGAGACGATATTCTCATGCATCTTAGATTTTTTCAATTGGCACTTGCAAAGCTGGAATGCCGGGAAAGATGGGAGCTGGACGGTTTTGCCATGGATGGAAATACCTGCTGTTATGATCCGGTTCATGTGCTGAAATGTTATCGGGAGAATCCGAAATCCGTGGCAAGGGTGTATCTGCATATGCTGCTTCATTGTATTTTTCTTCATGGCTTCCAAATAGATAAACTGGAAAAGGGAAAATGGGATCTGGCTGCGGATATCGCAGTAGAAAATGTCATTCTGGAAATGGGGCACGGGGGTGTGACTCTGGAGCAGGATGGTACCGCCGCAAGAAAGCTGGCTCAGCTGAAGGAGAGTATTGGAACGCTGACGGCAGAGCGGATTTACCGTTATTTTGGTCAGAAAGAATTGCCGCCCCAGGAGAAGCGGGAACTGTGCCGTCTGTTCTCCCGGGATGACCATTCTCTCTGGAAGCCAGAGGAGCGCCTGGAAATGACGAAAGAGCAATGGAAGAAAATCAGCGAACGAGTGAGGACGCAGCTGCGTTCCTTTGCCAAATCCAAATCCGGCACTGCAAATCTGGAAAAGAATCTGGAGGAGACGGTAAGGGAGCGGTATGACTATGGAGAGATTCTGCGCAGGTTTACAGTGTCGGCAGAGGAAATTCGTTTAAGCGAGGAAGAATTCGATTATATTTACTATTCCTACGGGCTGGAACATTATGGAAATCTGCCCCTGATCGAGCCTCTGGAATACAGGGAAAGTCAAAAGGTACGGGAATTTGTCATTGCCATCGACACCTCCGCTTCCTGCAGTGGCCGGGCGGTTGCAGCCTTTTTGCGGAAAACATATTCACTCCTTAAAGATAGGGAGAGCTTTTTTGAAAAAATAAATGTCCATATTCTTCAATGTGATGCTCAGGTGCAAAACGATGAGAAAGTGACAAATGAGGAGGAACTGGAGGAGTTTCTGTGCCGGGGCAAGCTTACAGGCTTCGGCGCCACGGATTTCCGGCCGGTTTTTGACTATGTGGAAACTCTGCGGGAACAGAAGGAATTTGAGAATCTGAAAGGGCTTATCTATTTTACGGACGGCTATGGTATTTATCCGGAGAAAATGCCGGATTACCAGGTTATCTTTGCCTTCCTGGAGGAGGATGAGAACCGGGCTCCGGTGCCGCCCTGGAGCATGAAGGTGATACTGGAGGAAGAAATACTTTCTTGATGATCAATAGGCAAACAGCAGCGGAAAGGAATTGCAGCATGAATATCAAACAGGCAAAGGAATATATCAAAAATACGGTAAAACTCTATTTGAAAAAGGATGAATTTGGGGAATACAGGCTGCCTGTGGTGCGCCAACGCCCCATTTTTCTCCTGGGAGCGCCGGGTATTGGCAAGACCGCAGTCATGGAACAGATTGCCCAGGAGATGGAAATAGCGCTGGTATCCTATTCCATGACTCACCATACCAGGCAATCAGCGCTGGGCCTTCCCTATATCACCCAAAAGGAGTATGGGGAAAACACTTTTTCCGTGACGGAATATACCATGAGCGAGATCATTGCCTCTCTCTATGATACCATGGAAAAGAGCGGGATTAAGGAAGGTATCCTGTTCCTGGACGAGATCAACTGCGTCTCGGAAACCCTCTCTCCCACCATGCTGCAGTTCCTTCAATATAAAATGTTTGGCCGGCACAAGGTTCCGGAAGGCTGGGTCATTGTGACAGCGGGCAATCCGCCCGAATACAATAAATCGGTCCGGGAATTCGACATTGTGACTTATGATCGGTTGAAGGTGCTGGAGGTGGAACCGGATTATATGGCATGGAAGGAATATGCGGCGGAAAGGCGTGTTCACAGTGCCGTCACCACCTATCTGGATCAGAAAAAGGATCATTTCTATCGGATCGAAACCACGGCAAAAGGGCACAGCTATGTGACCGCCAGGGGCTGGGAGGATTTGTCGGAGATCCTGATTCTGCATGAGGAGGAGAATCTGCCGGTGGATGAAACGCTGGTGGGACAGTATCTTAGGAATGAAAAGGTGGTACGGGAATTTACCGCATACCATGATTTGTTTCAAAGATACAAAAAAGATTACCACATTTTCGATATTCTGAGGGGTATCCCTTCGGATGGAGCAGTCGTAAGAGCGCAGGAGGCTCCCTTTGATGAGCGTCTTTCCCTGCTGGGCATGCTTTTGGACAAGGTACAGGCTGACATGAAAGAGTGTATGGAAGAGGTAGCGTTTTTAACGGATTTAAGAAATGTGCTGAAAGGCGCGGACAGGCTCTCCGAGAACGGTTCTGCAGGGCAGATACGGGAATACCTGGAAAAGCAGAAGGAAGGACGCGGGAAGCTTCTGGAAAGGATGCGGGACGCCAATGCTTTGTCAGACGCAGAGAAAAGGAAACACAATGCTCTGCTCTGTTTTCTGGAAGCTGCCGGGAGAACGCTTTTAGAAGGGAATATCGCGACCGGGGAAGAGGCCTGCGCTCTGCTGAAGGAAAAGTATAAGGGAAAAATGGCGGAAGTTAAGAAGGAGACGGATTGTACCCAGAAAGAACTCCATGCGCTTTTTTCTTTTGTGGAAGCAGCCTTTGGACAGGGAAATGAGATGCTGATCCTTGTGACGGAACTGACGGCTGGCAGCGCGGCTTCGCAGTTTATCGCTGCCTTTGGATGCCCGGATTACAGCAGACACAGTAAAGAGCTGATGCTCAGCGAGCGGCGGGACAGCATAAGCACGGAGATTGAGGGGTTGGGGATTTTTGAGTGAAACTCAAATCCACTTTATAAAGCGATAATAAAAGCTCAATAGGATTCTTTGTCAGAGGTCAGTGTGGGAAGCGGTATGGAAAAGAGAGAGGAATGTGGGGATACAGTATGGAGGAAGGTAACTTCTGTTACAGAATAGATGGGAAAAAGGCGGAGCTTTCAGGGTATGATGGGCATGGTATCAGAATTGTAGTGCCCTCGCAGATAGAAGGATATCCGGTATCACGCATCACCAGGAAGGCCTTTTTAAACAAGAAAGATTTATATAGTGTGGCACTCCCGGAATCAATAGAGGAGATTGGGGATTGGGCTTTTGCTAATTGCGTCGGTCTGATGGAGATTTCTCTTCCGAAGCGGGAGGTCCGCTTCGGAAGGGCGGTTTTTAAGAACTGCGGAAACCTGAAACGGATTGTTACCAGGGAATGCAATGAGGAGCCAGAGCTTCTGGCGGCAACGGTAACGCTTCTGGATGCTTATTACCTGCTTGACCTTCCGGCAGCGGGAAGTGCGGACTGGCTGGGGAAATGGGATAATAAGCTTTCGGCTGTTCTGTGGACTTCCGATCAGGAAGGGTACATCAGCCAGTCTGTTTATGGGGAGGAGGACTACATCGGAATGGATTTGGAGGAGTATATCAGTGAAAGAAGGAAGGAAAAAGTTCGGCTTGCCTTCCTGCGTCTGCTTCATCCCCGGGAATTGGCTCCTGTCTTGAAGGAAGAACTGGAAGAGCTTTTACGAGGCTTTACCAGAGGCAGCGGTGGAGGAGAAACCTGGCAGGTTCTGCTTGGGGAATATGGCGACGACAGGGAATATTACCGCCTTTTTGCAGAGCTGTCCTGTATCAATGAGGAAAATTTCGACGGAATCCTTGGGGATATCGGAGAGGATTATCCCGAGATGAAAGCATTTTTCCTGAAATATTGGGAGGAACAGCACAGTGCGGAGGATTTCTTCCAGGGGCTGGAGCTTTAAAAGCATTTTAAGAGAATTTCTGAGTCATAGTGATTGCTAAGCAGATTAAGTTATTATGTACCTAACAGAAAGTGAATGGATGTAGAAGTTTATAGCAATTAGCGAAATATCGATCTTTCAAATCGTGCTTTATTAAGTCCTCATTTAGCTGTATAATGTTATCAGACATGGTTTTTAGCCTCCTTTGGTGGATTATGTTGTGGTGACTTTATTTTACCAAACGGCTATAGACCATGTCTATTCTTATGATATTAATTTGCGAAATATATTATACGTCATCAAAACACGCGGCGTTACTTCGCGTTAATAACAGCTGATAACATGGCGTTACAACAAGCAAAAGTACAGCGACAAAATAGAACGTAACAAATAAGGCTGTCGCTTTGGCTTTTTTTATGTTTCACAAATGATCATTATTTCATCAACTCATTTTGTTTGACGAGTACGATTTTCATTGATATGATAATATCGGAGGTAATGACTATGTCAGAAAATATTGGAAAGTCGAAAGATTATATGAAGGAGATTTTTAGTTATGTGATGCTGGTGGCAGGTGCGATGATTGCTGCTTTTTCCATTGAAGAATTTTTGGTTCCGTGTACGATCCTGGATGGAGGGATCGTGGGAATCTCGATTATGATCAATAATCTTAGTAAGATTCCTCTGGGAGCACTGACTATGGCGCTCAACGTACCGTTCCTGATCGTCGGTATGCGGAAGCTGGGGACCAAGTTTATTGCCAAATCTGCGGTTGCCATGGTGACATTTTCGAGTTTTCTGGAAATATTTGCACCGCTTACGGATATGACGCGGGATTATCTGCTGGCTGTTTGTTTCGGAGGAGTATTTTTGGGAGTAGGCGTGGGGCTTGTCATTCGCTCCGGCGGCTGCCTGGACGGAACGGAGACGGTGGCAATCTTTCTGAATCGGCATATTAATCTTCCGGTGGGACAGACGGTTCTTATCATCAATATTTTGATCTATACGACTGCAGGTTTTCTGTTTGGATTTGACCGGGCCATGTACAGCCTGCTGACGTACTTTATCACGTCGAAAGTGATCGATTTTGTAGAGACAGGCGTGGAGCAGGCAAAAGCCGCCATGATAATCACGAATGAGGGACGCAGGATTGCGGATGAGATCTATAAGAAAATGGGACGTACCGTGACGATCCTGGAGGGTGAGGGTCTGATCAGCGGAAAAAAGGCGGTTCTCTACTGCGTACTGAATCGGCTTGAAATCTATCAATTGAAGCATCTGATCAAAGAGGTAGATGCGAGGGCTTTTATTACGATTAGTGATGTGTCAGAGATTATTGGAAATCATATTAAAAAGAGGGCGAATGTCAACAGAGCCGGAGGATGTGGGTTAGCCCATATCCTCTCTTTGTTTGCCGGGCCGGAATACCTTCTATTTGTACACCACTTTTCGGGAATGGGTTATACTGTCTCCACAGGCCGGATTTTGCGGGATGTGAGAAGCGGCATGGCATTCAGAAAGGTGTAAAATATTCATGAAAAATAATATTATTAAGAACTACAGGTTTATGTTAAAAACAATATGTGAGGCCTCTTCTTCACGGGTATTGCTGAATGTTTTGTTCACGGTCATAAATGATTTCTTTTCGATATTCTATAACGTGCTGTTTTTTGCGTATTTTATGGGGGCAGTGGAAAAGGGGAAAAGCATCACTGAGATCAGTAAGGTGTTGCTTATTTTCATCCTGATAAACATCGTATTTGAACTTTTGAATTCTTATTATAATCAGGCATATGTTCCTCAAAATGACATTAAGCTCTCGTTGTTCTTCAGGAATATGATATATAAGAAGATCATGATGGTTGATATGGAATGTTTTGATAATCCGGACTATTACGATAATGTAACATTTGCATTAAATGATTTATACGAACGAGTAAAGAGTATCTTAAACAATGTTTCTCAGTTTGTTTCCCACTTGGTTTGTGTTTTTGTGCTGATCGGATATTTTGCACAGGTGGATCTTGTCATTGTGATGATATCCCTTTTCTCTGTTTTAATGGGTTTGTTCTTTGAGCCTGTCATTAATAAGTACAGATATTGTTATGCGGATGAGAGCTTAAAATGTCAACGGAAATATGATTATGTGAAAAGAATCTCCGTTCAGGCAGAATGTGCGCAGGAATTAAGAACCACGAATGTAAAAAAAGCTCTGAATAAAATGCTTGATGATGCATTCCGGGAATTAATGTCGCTTCTCAAAAAGCATTACAGAAAAGTATCGACACTTGACAGCATTCAAGTCTTTTTCGGATTTGGAATCGTATCTTGTATCACGATGATTATTTCAATACACAGAATTGTTGTTGATAAATCAGTGACGATTGCGATGTTTCTGCCGTTGCTGGGAGCAATAGCACAGTTTACATGGAGGGCGTCTTCTGTCATAAGCACATATAACAGCATTTTAAATGATAATATCTACTTAAATAAGTTCAATGAGTTTTATCAATACGATCCCAAGATCGTATCATGCAAAGATGAAATAGTGGAGGCCTCTTTTCACGGTATAAAAATAGAGCATCTGTTTTTCAAATATGACAGGAATGATGAATATATTCTGAAAGATATCTGTATGGAGATACGGCCAAAACAGAAAATTGCACTTGTCGGGTATAATGGGGCGGGAAAATCGACGCTGATCAATCTGATCCTGCGCCTGTACGATCCGGATCAGGGCAGCATCACTTATAATGATAAGAATATCTGTGATTACAATGTAAAAAGCTATCGCAGTAAATTCGGAATTATTTTTCAGGACATAAATGTGTATGCAGCGACCATCAGTCAAAATATCGCAATGGATACAAAAGTTTATTCGGATGAAGAAATGCAAAGTGTTATGAATTCACTTCATCTGAAAGAGAAGATAAATAATTATGAGGCTGGGTTTAGCACACAGCTGACCCATGAATTATCTGATTCGGGTGAAATGCTTTCCATTGGTCAGTGCCAGTGCCTGGCACTTGCAAGAATCTTTATCAATCCGGAGAAGCAGCTCTACATTTTGGACGAGCCTACCAGCGCACTTGATCCTATTGCGGAAGAAGAAATCTTTGAGACGATCAACAGTCATTTGGCAGATAAGACTGTTATCTATATTTCTCACAGATTCTCGGCATCTAAAATAGCGGATAAGATTTATTTTATGGAAAACGGACAGATTGTGGAGCAGGGAACCCATGATGAGCTGATCATGAAAAACGGAAAATATGCAGATATGTTCTATTTGCAGGCGAAGTATTATAGAGACGAAGTATTATAGAGGCAAGACAGAAACTGCATTGAATGACAGATGTAAAAATGAAGTATAAGGAGTGTGTCATGAAAAAAGTTATACACAATAATCTGTATATGTTGAAAATATTCTTTAAAGCAGTTCCGATGTATTCTATCAGCTTTTGTTTATTGCGAATAGCCAGAAGTCTGTTGTTCAATATCGTGGGAAATGTTTTGTTCATACAGTATATTGTCAGATCGGTAGAATTTGTTCTTGCGCATCCTGAAGAAACGCAGAAAACCGTGACGCAGTTGATCATTGCAGCGTGCGTATATTACGGTTTGGTTCTGCTGTTTAATACTGTGATAGAGGGAATATTCAATAACAGCCTTACAAAAAGTGCAGAGATAAAAGTCAGGCATGTTTTTGCGAAAATGTTGTTTGAAAAGTCCGGTTCAATCGATCTTGACTGCTATGACGATCAGGAGTATTACAATGATCTGGTTGCTGCAAACAGGGAATCAGATACCCGGGCCTGGAATACATACAGGAATGTAGTCAATTTGTTTGAAAATCTGACGGTATTTCTTTCACTATTTTATATTATTAACACTTTGGATTTTGTCGTTTTTATTCTGGCGGTTTTGATCAATGTGATGTCCTCTTTATTCCAGATCAAGCTGAATAAAATGAACGGTGAGATCTATCATAAGTCAATGCCTTATCATAAAGAAATCGACTATGTGAATCGGATCTTTTTCTTAAAGCAAAATGCAAAAGACATCAAAATGACAAATGTCGGCGCCATATTATTTGACAAATTGACGGTTTCTTCGAAAAAGCTGAGCGAGATCAATGCTGCCTATGGGGCAAAAAAGACCATTGTTTGCAGCGGCGATAATTTGATGAAAAAAATCCTCGGGGATTTTGTGACCTTGTTTTATTTGGCCTATATGGTACTTGTGAAGTGCGCATATTCTTTTGATGTAATGACAGCCTTGTGGAATGCTTATGGTACGATAAAGGGGAGCATGAATAATTTTGTTAATTCAATAAAAGAATTACACAATAACAGCATTTACATTGACAAGTTCATTCATTTCATGGAAACAGAAAACCATGTGATATCGGATAAAAAGCTGCAAGCCAATGCCAATACGCCGATAACAATTGAGTTTGTCGACGTGTCTTTCTCCTACGATAAAGAAAAATATATTTTAGACGGACTAAATTTAAAAATTAATGCAAATGAAAAAGTGGCAATTGTCGGTAATAATGGCGCGGGAAAGAGTACACTCGTCAAGCTGCTTTTAAGGTTGTATGATCCTGACCGGGGTAAAATCCTTGTAAATGGAATTAATATTCGGGATTATGATGTTGAGTTCTACCGAAAGAATATATGCAGTATATTGGTGCAGAACTTCCAGCTGTTTGCGTTAACGCTATATGAAAACGTCAAGATGGATGCCGTTGATAAAGAGACCGAAAAAGCCGGCTTGGATCAGGCGATGGATATGGTAGAATTGGGAAGTCTGGTCAACCGGCTGCCGGATAAGGGAGACAGTGATTATTCGAGAGAATTTAACGGCGACGGCGTGGTGTTCTCCGGTGGACAACGGCAAAAGCTGGCGTTGGCAAGAGTGCTGTTGAGCAATAAAAAACTTGTGGTCTTAGATGAGCCGTCAAGTGCCCTGGATCCTAAGGCGGAAAGCGATTTTAATGAATTAGTGTTTCACATGCTGCAGGAAAGAACCATTGTCATTATTTCGCACAGGTTATCCACAACCAAAATGGCAGACAGAATCATTTTGATTCAAGATGGGAAGGTAGCTGAAGAAGGTTCCCATGAAGACCTGATGAGGACCAATGGAACATATGCGAAAATGTTTGAAATGCAGTCCGGGAGATATCAATAATGCAGGAAACCTTTTCAGATTTCCTGCATGTTGATACAGAAGGTCTTTGACATATTATAATTGTTCAAGACAAGCCCGGATTGCGGCACATACGGCGCGGTCGTTTTCAAATATCTTCGCAAACAGGCGCTTCAGCGTTTCCTGTGTTTCCTTTTGTAAAATCAAAGCTGCGGACTGTTGGGTGATATCATATCCGGTCTCGGGGCCCACACCAAGCGCGCCCCATATCTTCCATCCGATGCCATGTGTTTCATCGTTTCCGTCCTTAGTATACCGTGCAAAAAAAACATCGCTCAGCCGACTGTGTATCTCTTTATTTGTGCAAATATTGCACAGCAGATTTTCGACTCCGATGAAGCTTTCCGCGGCATGCCATCTTGCTTCAATCGGTACACCGTTGATACCGCACAACATGCCGGCAGTGTCCATGGCGTTTTCCGCCGTCACATGGTCGAGCACATTCATGATCACATTCTCAAGCGCAGTATGCTCATCATAGGACAGAGCAGATGCGATGCGTTCCAGAAGCTCTTTGTATGACATGCCGGGCGCAGTGTTGCCGGTGATGACGATGGCGTCGCGCAGCATGGAATGCCAGTTATCGGGCAAAACATGAAACTTTGAATCCAAGCCATATACAGTATCTGCGTCATAGCCCACAGCAAGGATCCATTCCATCTCGTTTTCTAACCGCAGCAGGGTAGGAAAACCGGTATCCAGAGAGATTTTCATTGCGGAAAACACCTCTTCCTGTGCGCGTGTACCGTCAAACCGCAGATAGGAAAATCCTGCAAACCGTGCCAGTGCATTGACAAAATCATCATCCCAGCGCCAGCCGCTTCGAAATCCCGGCAGGGAATGGGGATCCACGGTGTCATCCCACGGATAATCGAAACCAAACGCCAATGTCGATGCTGTCAAAAGGCAGTGGTAGATGGATGTCTGATGGCGTTCCGGCAGATTATCGCCGCAGGATCTGCAATGGATGCAATAGCGGCGGTTCTGCGTACACCAATAAGGCGTTTCATCCGTATAGCCCCGTGCAATGACCAGTGCAGATGCAAGTGCCGCAGTGAAGTTGTCAGATTCCGCATCCACCGGAAAGGGTACCTGATGTTCTAAGATTATTTTCATATCTTGACTCCGTTGACTTGGTTTATTGGAGTTCTTCAGCAAGCTCACACAAACCGGTATATGCCCGCTGGTCATGGGCTTTCATTCGGTCAATCTGCCCGGCAAACAGACGTCGGTTCTCCGGCTCTGCCAGCTGGCGCATCTGCTTCTCGCCGCGCTCCCAGCCGCCTAAGATGGGAATCATTTCTTTCCAGATGATGTCTGTAATATGGTCAAATTCCTGGGCTGTTCTGTTCAGCTTTTCTGCCTGTGCCGGACATTTTTCAGCCAGCCTGCGCAGATATCCGGCAGCATGATGACGTCCGTCGGAGAGGCAGTCCATGGCATCGCCATGGCACATCATGCGCTCCACCAGCACGGGAAAGACTGCATCCCGGGGAAAATCCGACTCGCGTAAAAGTGCATCTTTCCACGCATCGTAGGCCAGAATACCTTTGGCGTGTGTCCCGCACATACGCCCTTTAAGCACTTCTGCAGCGTTCAGGAGCACCTCTTTTGGGGAGAAGGGAGGGAGGGCATC
>CAMWJV010000103.1 GCA_947174665.1 uncultured Lachnospiraceae bacterium | reverse complement strand
TGCCGGGGAATGGTGAGATGCCTGAAATACCTGAGAATGGAGAGAGACCGGAAATGCCGGGGAATGGTGAGATGCCTGAAATACCTGAGAATGGAGAGAGACCGGAAATACCTGGGGACAGCGAGAGACCAGAGGCGCCGGAAGTGGGAGAGGCACCCCAAATGCCCGGAGACAGCGGGATGCCGGCAAATCCGGGCAGGCGGCCATGAAGCGGGTTAATTCTCCTTTGCCACAAAGGCTACCCCGATGGCACCGGGACCTGCGTACGTTCCGATAGTGCCGCCTACGCTGTCCACGGGAAGATAATCAGTTTCGTTTTCCCAGAGGGCAGAGTTGTCTTCAATATATTTTTGGATGAGATCCTTGCTCAAACCTGTGTATCCGAGAAAATAAGGCATGGAAAAATCGATTCCTCCTGCCGTATGGATCTGCTCCACGATCAGATTGTTTGCCTGTTTTGAACCTCTGGCCTTTCCCAGAACGACAACTTCGCCGTTCTGTATGGCGATGACAGGCTTGATGGACAGAAGGCTTCCGGCCAGCGCGGCTGCACCGGAAATGCGGCCGCCTTTTTTCAGATATTCCAGAGTGTTCAGGAGCGCTACCAGCCGAATCCGTTTTTTTAGAAGATTCAGCATCTTAACAATCTCAGAGGCGCTCAGGCCCTGGTCAATCAGACGAAGGGCATATTCAACTAAAATATGTTCACCTATAGACACATTTTCACTGTCCACAACATAGACGGAACCGGGGTAATTTTCTGCGGCTATCATGGCGCTCTGCCAGGTGCCGGACAGCTTGCCGGACAGGGTGATGACAATGACCTCATCGCCCTGTGCCACGGCCTTTTTCATGGTCTCCTCAAAGAGGAAAGGCGGAATCTGGCTTGTGACAGGCAGGGTATCACTTTCAATCAGCATTTCATAAAACTGTTTATGGGTCAGTGTGACGCCGTCCTGATATTCCGTTTCGCCGAAGGTAATCGTCAAAGGTATGACGGTTAGGTTTTCTCTTTCGGAAGCCTTAATGTCCGAAGCTGAATCAGTGATAATATGTATTCCCATGTTTAAACTCCTTTATTTTTCTCCTGACGGATTTTCCGGGATTGCCGGTAAACTGCGCAGGTAAAATTATATGCGCGGGATGTTGATTTGTCAACATTTATTTGTTGACGAATCAACATCCCGGTGTTAGGATGGTATTTGTTACGATTTCGGAGGTGTCGGAATGATGACAGACCGTTTTGAGACATTTGCCATGACAATTTCAGCGATGAACCGCTGTATACAAAAAATTAAAGCCAGGGAGATGGAGGCGGTAGGATTAAAAAGTACCCATGTGATGTGTCTGTACAGCCTTGGCAAGGCAGAAGAGGGATTAACAGCTTCCCGGCTATGTGAAATTTGCAGGGAGGACAAGGCGGCAATCTCCCGGTCTGTCAATGAACTGGTGAAAAAGGGATATGCCAGCCTGGATATGGGGGAGGAGAAACGTGCCTATCGGACGAAAATACTGTTGACCCCAAAGGGACGGGAAGCGGTTAAATACATCAACCGGAGGATAGAGCAGGCGCTGGACAAAGTGGGAGAGGGACTGGATGAGAATCAGAGAGAGCAGTTTTATCAGTCGCTCTCCCTGATCGGGGAAAATTTACAAAGGTATGCGGATGCGCTGCAGTGAAGAACTGCAGCCCTTTTAATTTTGCCGGGTTTCCCTTTTATAGATTATCAGGGAAAAAACTGCAGAGATGAACTCCGTAGCGCAGAAGGCCCACCATACGCCGTCTGCTCCGAGTAATCTGCTGAATAAAAAGGCTGCCGGGATAATGACGATCACATATCTGAGCAGGGAGATAAGCAGAGACGGATAACCCTTTCCCAAACCCTCCAGAGCGCCGGAGCAGGTAATGGAAACCGCAGATATGATAAATCCCAGGCTGATGATATGCAGAGCGGTGATCCCGATTGTTATGGTCTCAGTATTATCCGTAAACAGGCCAATCAGATGTTTCGGCACGAGCCATGACAGCAGCATTCCCAGTGACATGATTCCGAGATTCATAGTCAGCGCTGTTTGGTATATTTTTTTGACACGCCCGTATTCTCCCGCTCCGAAATTATAGCCCATCAGGGGCCTTATGCCCTGAATAATTCCGTTGGCAGTCAGATAGATGAAGGTCTGCAGCTTGTAATATACGCCGAGAACAAGGACATATTTGTCCGAAAAATCTGTCAGCACTCTGTTCAGAGCAGAAATCAGCAATGAGGGCAGCGCAAGATTCAGAGTGGCCGAAATACCCACGGAATATAGTTTTTTTAATATTGCAGCATCCGGCTTCATGTGCTTACGACTTATCCTTACCGGAGGGCGGCGAAAAACATAAATGAGCAGATATACCATAAGGGTGATGCACTGACCGATTCCTGTGGCGTAAGCGGCTCCCGCAATGCCCATGGCGGGGAAGATTCCCATGCCGAAGATCATCAAAGGATCCAAAATGATGTTGGTTACACAGCCGCATATCATGCTGAACATGGAGACCTTCATTTTGCCCACGGCCTGGAAAAGTTTTTCAAAGAACAAGCCTAAATGAATGACAGGAGAGAAGAGAAATGCCCGGCCCCCGTAAAGCAGAGCAAGACCTGTAATTTCCGCGTCCGATGAAAAATTTTTTAAAAACAGGGGCATTCCCGCCATACAGATAACAGTCAGAAGCACTCCGTGTATGAAGCTGAACAAAACGCCCTGTGTGGCTGCGGTATCTGCCCGCCTCTGGTCACCGGCGCCTAAGTAGAATGCGATGCCCGCGTTGATACCTACTCCGAAACCGATGGCAATGGCATTGATAAGGTTCTGTACCGGATAGACAAGCGCCAGTGCGGTCATGGCTTCTTCGCTTACTTTGGCTACAAAATAGCTGTCAATGATGTTGTATAATGAGTTGACGGCCATGGAGATCACCATTGGAAGCGACATGGATAACACCAGCGGCAGTATACTTTTGTTCTTCATAAAGCTTTGATCCATGAGATTTTCCTCCTCACAAACAAAAAACCACCCAATTACCTGAAGTAATTGTGTGGCGAAAAAAGATTGCTCTTGAAAAATCCACTCCCGTTAGGGTTTTGTATAAAATTTATATCATATTTTCGGCAAAAGGTCAACTTATATAAAAAGGACTGTCTCGAGCATGGAATGTGTGATAAAATATTTTCGTACCATTCAATGCAGATGTTCAGCAGATAGCGTTTTTGCATCATTTGCTGATCAGAAAGCATTGATGAAGGAAAGCAGGAGCGGAGGCAGCATATGACAAAGATAAATTTTTATGAAGAGGTACAGGACGAACTGTTGAAGTTTGCGGTGATAATAGCAGTATCGGAAGGGAAACTGGTGCTCTGTAAACATAAAGAAAGAGATACCTGGGAAGTGCCGGGAGGCCACAGGGAGGCGGGAGAGGAGATTTCGGATACGGCCAGGCGGGAGCTTTATGAAGAGACAGGAGCTGTGGCATTTGAAATGGAACCGGTCTGTGTATATTCCGTTACCGCGCCCGACAATCTCAATGGGGGAAACGAATCATTCGGAATGCTTTATTTTGCTGACATAAAGGAGTTTGAGCCGGAACTGCACAGTGAAATCGAGAGAATGGAATTGTTCTCTGAACTTCCGGATAAATGGACCTATCCGGAGATCCAGCCAAAGCTGCTGGAAGAGGCAGGGAGGAGGAACATACATTTTTCTAAAATTTTACGAGGTTGCAATCTGATGTAAGGTACGGTAGAATTGGAATTGCTGCAAGATAGATGTCTCAATGCAAGCAACGGGGGTTGTTGACTTGAAGGAGAAACATTCAGCATGATAAAATTTGGGGGTTGAAGGAGGATATTGCATGAGTAAGAAGGAGTCGGCAGAAGCATAGCAATGGCTATGACATCTGCAATTTTAAATTTGTGATAGCCATTGCAGTTTCTGCAAAACAGATTAGGAGGCTGCTATGGGCTATAAACGGGCAGACGATGTTCTGCCGGAAAGTATACTGGAGAGTCTGCAAAAGTATGTGAGCGGTGAGACGATTTATGTGCCGAAAAAGAATGCAGGTAGAAGGAAATGGGGTTCAGGCACAGGTGTGAACGAGAGACTTCGCCTGAGAAATGAACAGATTCTGGAACAGCATCAAAACGGCATCACAGTGAAAGAACTGGCAAAAAGATATTACCTGACTGAAAAGAGCATACAGAGGATTCTTAAGGATTTGCGGGCAAAACCTCCTACGGAACGATATTTAACCGACCATGGAGGGAATAAAATTGAATAGAGAAAATAAAAGAAAATCATTTGATAAGGGATACTACAAAAATCATGCCTGTAACGAAGTCTTTGTGTGTAAGGTCTGCGGAAGACAGGTAGTGCCGGACGGCGCAGGGAGTGAGCACAGAAATCATTGCCCAAACTGCCTGACAAGCCTGCACGTGGATATTGAACCCGGAGACAGGGCATCCGACTGCGGCGGCTATATGGACCCTGTGGGGGTATGGGTACGAAAAAACGGCGAGTGGGCGATCATACACCGATGCCGTCGGTGCGGACAAATGAGTTCCAACAGAATTGCCGCTGATGACAATCCCATGAAGCTTATGTCCATTGCAATGAAGCCGCTGACCACACCGCCTTTTCCACTTGAGAGAATTGAGGAAATGACAAGGCTTATGGGCGGAGATGGCAGCATGAATTAAAATTCCGGTAAAGTGATTTGCCTGCAGGCGTCTGCCAGATCTGTCAGATGTCTGCAGGTTGTTAGCGTGAGAAGAACTTCTAGAGTCGTCCCGTCATCGTACGGGACGCCAAGAAGTTCTAACTCTCACGCGGAAGAACGCAAATACGGCGTTCTTCCCGTTGATTTGAGATTCCGCAGAGCGGAATCATGTTAGTTTGTGAAAAGAGGTGCAGAGATGTTTCATTTCGGGTTTTCCTATGTAGGGCTTATATATCTTATAATGCTGTTTATACCCAATATTATCTGGACAAAGAATCAACCTAAAGATTATGAGCGATATGTTCATAATGAAAATAAATTCCTGGTGATCATGGAGAGATTGGGTGAAGTATTAGTGTGCTGCTGTGCGCTGATATTTTCTGACTTCAATATCAGATTTAACTCTCTGTGGTCTTTATGGCTGTTGATTTCATTTATGCTGATGCTTTTGTATGAAATTTACTGGATACGATATTATAAAAGCGAAAAGAAGCTGTCTGATTTTTACAGCAGTATTTGCGGAATTCCGGTTGCGGGAGCTACATTGCCCGTATGTGCGTTTTTCCTGCTGGGTTTGTACGGAAGCAACGTGTTCCTTATGATTTCCACGATCATTCTGGGAGTGGGGCACATCGGCATTCACCTGAACCACCGGAATGAAATTTCTGAAGGTGCAAAGAAGAAAAGTATTCCGGTTCGTATTATGAAGTGGGTAATAACCACCGTTTTCACCGTTGTTTCAGGTCTGGCAGTGGTCATCGTCGGATGCAGAAATTTCAATTATATTGATTGCTTTATCAATGCCGATAAAGGTGTGGACGAAGGAATATACGTCACTCTTGGGGGACAGGAGCAATATCTGCTTATCAGGGGTGAACATGTTGAAAATCCGGTTATTATCTGGCTGCATGGCGGCCCCTCAAGTCCGGAAGCGTTTGTTAATTACATTTTTCAGAAAAATCTTACAAATGATTATACAATTATCAACTGGGATCAAAGGGGGTGTGGCAGAACATATTTCCGCAACATAAAAAAGGATCCTGAAAATCAAACGGCGTCATTTGAGCAGGCACAGGCTGATTTAAATGAACTTGTTGATTATGCGCGTGATCGTTTCGATACGGAAAAGGTTATAATTGTCGGACATTCCTACGGGACGATGCTGGGGAGTCAGTATGCGCTCAATTATCCGGATAAGGTTCTGGCTTATATTGGCGTCGGTCAGGTGGTTACCATAGAAAGTGATATTTACAGCTATGAAGATGCACTGGAAAAAGCGATTGCAAATGGTGACGACACAAGTGCAATGGAAACGGCTTATAAGGACTATGTTGATAATAAAACGTTAGTCAGTATGATGGATTTAAGAAATCAGACCAGCAGCTATCATGTGGCTGAAAAGTCGGCCAATACTATATGGGCAGGAATAGCGTCTCCGTATATGGGCATTGATGATCTGCGGTGGTTTTTGAAACAGGCAGGAAACCTTGACAAATATGTTGAATTAAATCGACAGCTGTTTGATTACATAATGGAAGTTGATGTGCGGGACTACGGATTGGAATATCAGGTGCCTGTCGGATTTATCTCGGGTTCGGAGGATTGGACTACGCCGGTTAAGTATTCAGAGGATTACTATAATTTAATAACTGCGCCTGAAAAGCAGTTCGGTATAGTAGATGGATGCGGACATTCTCCACACTATGATGCACCGGAGGAGTTTTGTAATGTATTAAAGAGCATGCTGAACAAATGCTTAGTGCGCTGAACCATTCACATTTCTTCTGGTGAACGGGACAGCGCACTCTTCCTGCTGTCAGTCACTCAGCCGCAGCCTGCTCAAAACAGCCAGAATCTCGTATTTACGCGGCAGATCCATCCATCTTCCGCACTCTGTAAAAAAGGGGGAGTAGGCGGATTCCAGGCCCTCCGCCTCAATCTCCGCCAGTACTCTTTCCACTTCATCTTTCCGGCAGATCCATTGGGGCTCAGATGTTTCCTCACCGGATACAGCATAGGAAAACTTCTGAAAGCGCTCCAGAGGATTTACCTGATTGAACAGCTTTCTCACCAAAAAAGCAATGGCGTTCAGCTGTGGGATAGACACAATGTTGTGAAGCATGCGGATATCCACCCGGTTTTCACCCAGAATGAGAAAGCCAAGATCAGATACCTTCAGCACCTCCGTAGAGGAATTTTCCGGGCGGGTGTTTAAGCAGTTTGCATTCACCCTGTCCATGTTGGAATAATCGGCGGCTTCCGGAGCGGCATCCACGCCTTCAACCCGCTGAAATGCACATCGGGCCTGCAGATCCTTCGCCGCCGCTGTCACCTGTTCTATCCGGTAGTCTTTCATCATATAAATCCTGTCGGCCGCCTGCAGGTATTCGCTGCTGCCGCCAATCACCAGTATGGTAGAGACATCTATGGCCTGCACCAGCTCCTGAACACGCTCCACAAAAGGGGTAATAGGTTCTTTTTCAATCAAAGTTTTCATGACGCTATCCTGAATCATAAAATTCGTGGCGGATTTGTCCTCGTCAATCAGCAGAAGCCTGACACCCCAGTTTATTGCTTCTATGATATTGGCGGCCTGAGAGGTGGAGCCGGAAGCGTGATCCGTAGAAAAGTTTTCAGGGTCGCCTCCGGGAATCCACTTGATAAAGGGCGACAGATTCACATGACGGATACTCCGTCCGTCTTCCGCCGATATTTTCATGGCGGAGGCATCGGTCAGCACCAGTTCCCTTCCGTCGCCTTCAATATGGTCATAAATGCCTGCGCTCAGAGCATCCAGCAGAGTACTCTTTCCGGAATAACCACCGCCTGTAATGACAGTGACGCCTTTTTTAAAAAGCATTCCCTTCACGCCCGCTATCTCTGTCTCATCCTCAGCCGTGGACTGAAAGGGGGTGGCTCCCCGCAGGGGCAGGTCGCCGCCTTTTTCTCTGGGAAGTATACTGCCGTTTGCCACAAAAGCGCAATGGCCGTTCTCTTTCAGCCAGGCCCGGATCGTCTGTTGCTTCTCGTGGAGCAGCAGCGCTTTTTTCAATCCCTCCCGGTCAAATTCATTCACAAAGCGGTTAACAGCTTCCGGCAGGTCATTGGTCAGCATTTGAATTGCCTTCTTGCGCTTGCCCTCCGGCAGCTGCACCTGAAGCATAATACTGATACAGGGCCAGGCAGGAATGTCCTGATGATCGTCCAAAACGACAATCGTACTTCCGCTTGTGATCCGATAATATTTTTGCGGTACAACAGTAACCGAGATAACATTTCTGGAAAGGATCTTATGATCCGGTTCATACACATAGTAATGTCCGTTTTCCCTGTCCGTTCGTTTTCTGTTGTCGTTCAGCTCATTTAAGGTCCTGATATAGGGTAAAAAAAAGCGAAAGATATAATCCAGCGCCGCCGTCCCCGTATCCTCCACCTTCAGCAGCTTCATGGGAATGTGGACGGTCACCGTAGGCTTGGACAGCTCCAGACGATTGCTCTTGGTAATCTCATAGCCGATTTCATCATCCCAATACAACGCCTGATTATGGATGATAGGATCATTGCCGGTAGTTTCACATAGTTTTCCTTCATACATTTCCTCATAGGTTTCGCTTGTGGGTTTCATGTTCAACATAAAATATCTTAATCTTTTCAAATCGATAATCTCCTTTTTGGGCGCACAAAAAGGACACACCAATATGATGTGTCCCGTTGTCAACAGTATTCATAAAGGTACTTTTAAAACCGGGCAAGTCAATGCCCCCATATTCAGTTAAACAGACCGTTCATCCTCTCATTTTTTCTCATAATCAATCTCCTCCTTTAACTGAATGATTTAAGTACTGAGTACAGTGTAGCATTGTACGGCATAAAATGCAAGAAGCAAAACGTAATATATTTTATGTGTTCCCCACTCTGTTTTTAAACAGATATCCCAAGCAGACAGGGAAACCATAAAATAACATCAGGTAGTATCGAACCAGTACCACAGGCCCAAGCAGGCAGGTCAGGCAAAAAGTCAGAATCAGCAGCTGGGAAATGGTTATGCTCCGATCTCTGCACCACAGGCCATAGCAGAAAGTGATCAGTGCAATCCAAAACATGGCGCCCACTGAGAAGAGCAGCCGAATGCCGGGGATTTTTTGATAATAGTATTCTTTTGATATTTTTTCATAGAAGCGAAGGAGCTTTTCGTTGCGGGAATAGCGCTCTATGTTCAGGCTCATGTCAAAATCAAAATAGTAAATATGGTGATCGGACACACGAGTAATAATGGATGTGCCGGGATACCAGGCCTGATATGTATTCTCAAGAAAGGACATAAGGTATTCTTTGGGATGGCGCAGTCCCACTTTCAGCCACACGCCCAGATACTTGCCGGGATTGGCTGTCACAGGCTCAAAATGGACATAGTTTTTCACATGGTCAGCCAGCAGGGGATTATAGTTTGTCCAGGTCTGGGAATCGCATACCTGATTCAGCAGTTCCAGTTCCTCGCTCTCGAAACCGTCTTCGCCGTAGATGCAATAGGTTCGGGCAATCTGCTGGAGTGGCACGGAGAAGGCTTCGTTTATGCCGCCCGGTTTGGCATCCAGTGCCAGAAGAAGTCCCTGACTGCCGGCCATATACAGCGCAAATATGAGCCCAAAGAAAGCAGCCGTTTTGCGGCGGTATTGTTTAAAATACAGCAGCATGATCAATGCCAGAACAATTACGGCGTAAATGCTGTTTTTACGCAGCAGACACAGCAGCACAAAGCAGAAAATCAATCCGGCGCATCTTGCGCGGGATTGCAGAAAACGCTCCGGGTTCTCTAAAAGGCGGTACAACCGCAGGGCGCAAAACTGTAACATAATACAGCACATAACATCCTTGGTAGTACTCATGGCAAACATGGCAATGACAGGAAAGAGGGCATAATACAGGATTGCCAGCAGAGCAACCCATATTTTCCCGGTGATTTTCCAGATAGAGTAGACATAATAGGTAAACATGACGGAGCAAAGCAGCATTTGAAACAGGCTGTGCAGGAGAATTCCGATGGTGAGGCTTGTCTGACCGGAAATTTGATAGCCCCAGGCAATGATCTTTCCCATGATCAATGTGTGGAGCAGGGGGTGGTGTGAATTATACTGGGATGTGGAATACATGGCCTGGGGGAGCTGGCCTGAAACATCATAGTTAAAGAAACCCGGATAGGAAGCCAGCAGGCAAGGCAGCCAGCAGAGAAGTAGTATCGCTCCTACGATTCCCCAGCAGAGCCGGGGGATTGCAAAATGGGTCCGTGCGGCAGTATGGGAGTAACGCTCCAGAGCAGTGAATGCAAGCCGCAGCAGGACATAGAGAATCAAAAACTCTGCGATTCCCCATACCAGGAGAAGGGCAGGGCGCTCAAACATGTACTCAAAAATTTTGGCAGTGTGAACGGAGGTCTGATATTTCATGCTGATGTGAAATCCCGTAAGCTGCATACCTGTCAGAACAAGGGAAAGGCAAAGTGGAATGGCGGATCTGCTGAAGTTTCTTCTCATGATGCTCCTTCTAATACAAATATAGGCGTTTATAATTATATAGCAAGTCCTCGGAATTGACAAGCATTAATTCCTTCACAAATTATTGCTTGACGTTCAGACAGAACTATGATAGTTTATTAAAAATTACCTGAAAAAAGATATTTTTATAACAACTAAGGGGGCCTTAGCTCATGAATCCCAAAATGATTTTGACCGACCTTGATCATACGTTGCTTCGTTCTGATGGCAGCATATCAGAGTATACAAAACAGATTTTGAAAAAATGTCAGAATTGCGGGATTCTTATTGTGATCGCAACTGCCCGAAATTGGATAGGGGCAGAGCGTTACATAGAAGAAATTCAACCGGATTATGAAATTACAACAGATGGAACACTTATTCATCAGTGTGGAAAACAGATTTATAGCTGCAGCATGGATATAAATGATGCGAATCAGATCATACAGGATTTGATGAAAGAAAATCCAAACACAGAAATGACCGTGGCAGTAGGACGTCTGGTTTATTGGAACAGCTGCCACATATCAGAATCCGAAAAATTGCATAAAGCAGTTTTTAATGATTACAAAAAGCCGTTATCCGGTCAGATAAATAAAATATTAGCACAGCTTTTCGACAGCAATATAGCTGTAGAAATTGCAAAAAAGAATCACTGTCGTCTGCAAAGTTACCGGGGAGAAAACTGGTATGCTTTTGTGCCGGAAAGATCAGGAAAGATACAGGCAATCCTCGAATTGGCAAAATTATTGGACATATCTCTGAGCGATATTGTATCTTTTGGCGATGATATAAATGATATGGAAATGCTCAAAATCTGTGGTACAGGAGTTGCTGTTTCCAATGCTGTTACGGATGTAAAAGCTGTTGCAGATTGTGTCACATTATCAAATGATGAGGATGGCGTGGCCGATTGGATTGAGAAAAATATTCTCAAGCTTCATTATCAATGATCAAATATCCCAAAACGAAATCGGATCGGTTACAAATTTTACCTTTTTTGCAAATCCTTCAGTCGTGTATCCCTTCGGAATCAGTTCAATCTCCGACGTTTCCATATCAGGCTGTGTATCATCAAGAATTAAATTAGTATTAAGCCGAAAAAGATTTTTTGTCATGTATTCCCTGTAATTATCATAAGTGAATTCTTCGCCATTGTGTGATGCACTGGAATTCGGGTGAAAATCAACTCCATGTATTATTCCCTCCCGAAGCTGAGCAATAGAAACATATCCGCCATTATCATCAACGAAATATAACCTGTATGTCGGATCAAGCATAATTCTTGCTCCGGAAGGCATAATGCAGTCAACAACAACATGACAGTCTGAAAAAGGCTCTTCATATGGTTTACACGTTACATGCCGGGCCTTAATCCCATTCATTCGCAGTAATTCAGCCAATATCAGCGATAATCCTCTGCAGTTCGTTTTTGATCCGATTTTCTCGCTTCCTTCAATGATTCCCGCCATGCTGTGATCACGAGGCAGACAAATAGTACCGTCATGCATAAAATGATCACATACAAAGTCAAGCATGGCGAAAACAATACCATCCTTATTTGCAAGTAAACTGTCGCAATATTTAAAATAATCATACTCTAATAAAATGTCAGGTATTTTATTATTCAAGACAAAAGCAGCAGGATATTTCCTCGATTCTGCACGGGTGTCATACTCACTGTATTTTTTCAGTATTTCTAAACGTGATTCTTCCGGAACAGGTTTTATGATTTTGGTTCTTTTTTTCAGACTAAAAAGGGATATTGCTCCATATGTAACTGCGCCAACCGATAATCCGAATAACAGTCTCTCAACTAAATTCATCCGTTACTCCCTCGATAATTCAATAGACTTTACACCTTTCCTCACGCGTCAAAGGCAAGCTCATAGGTGTCATTGACTTTATGCTTTACTTCTCGTATTTCTTTCCTCAGTTCCATCTGTCCAATTCTCATTGCTGACATTTCTGACTCAAGCTTGTCGAGTCTATTATGAATGGGCTGAAATTTCTCATCCAGTTTACTGTCCAGCTTCTCATCCGGTTTTTTATCCATCATATCAGAAATGGCCTGTAATAATTGTTCATTATCCATATCCCTATATCTCCTGTGCAAAATTATATCATGTTCAAGATGCAAAGTCTATTCAATTGGCAAGGTGCTGTTATTTTGGGCATTTTGAAAGAAAGTGCCGGCAGGACAGATGTGATATGTTGCCATTGCATGATGCACTCGAATTCGTGCAGAGATTATTCCTCATATCAGTGCGAAATTTTATATACTATTATTATACTGCAAAATATCAAAAAATCAAGGCTGAAATTTAAATCCGTGCTGTTATTATTTGTTATAATGAAATGAAAAATTGATTTCTCTATTTTTGGAATTGTGTACCTGTCGAAACTGGATTATAATTATAATGAATCAGGCGTTTGGAGGAGTGACAGGTAAATGATTTTTAAATTTTGTGCAGAATGTGGTCATAAATTAGAAGATATTAAATGTGGTGATGATGATTGTAAGA
>CAMWJV010000102.1 GCA_947174665.1 uncultured Lachnospiraceae bacterium | reverse complement strand
CACCTTGGATTCCGCTGTAACGCTGCCCAGAAAAAACATTGCCACCAGCAACACCGCCGTGCGAATGACCTTTCTCCAATTGATATGTTCATTATGTATGATTTTATCCAGTTCGTCTTTTACAATAATTGTTCTCATGCAGCCTCACCTTCTTCGCGCAGAATCCGTCGGACAGGCCGATGCCGGGCCTCTGCGCTCAGAGAAACGTTTTTATCATATATATGCATGAGAACCGCCGAACAGACGCCTGGGACGGGCCATGACACAGGCTGTTGCGGCTAATGTGCTGATCACAGCCGGCAGACGCCTACACCCTCTCCATCTGAATACGGAACACAATATTCCGGGTTCCGTTCAGCTTTTCAAAGTCTATCTCATAGGATCTTGTGATCATGTCCACACCCACAATCTTCCCTCTCCCGAATACCTTGTGGATGACTACATCTCCCACCTGAAAGTCCGCCTCAGGCAGCATTTCAGGCGTCAGGCCGCCCGAGAACTTCTGCTCGTCCCCCACATACTCCATCAGTCTGCCATCTATATCCGCCAGGAAGCAGGATGGCTGCGCGCTGAAACTACCCGTCTTATACATATAACGGCTCAGGTAAAGCTCGCATTTCGCCCGGGTGATCGCCACATAGAAGAGCCGCCTTTCCTCCTCCAGCTCATCCTCATTCTTCAGCCGTCTGCTGGGAAACAGGCCCTCCACCAGTCCACAGACAAAGACCGTATCAAATTCCAGCCCCTTGGCTGTATGGATAGTCATGACCTTCACCACATCCTGCTCCGTATCGTCATCCTGGGCGGTAAAAAGGGCAAAATGAGCCAACAGCTCCTCAAGGGAAAGCCTGTCCTGGTTCTCCTCCTCCAGCCCGGCTATGGTATCCAGAAGTTCCGCCACATTGTCCAGCCTGCTCTGATCCACATCCTGCTCCAGCTCTCTCCTGTAACCTATATCCAGAATCCGGTTCGTCAAATCCTTGCAGGAAAATGCCGAATAGATTGTGTGCAGCTTTTTGATCTCTTCGTAATACTGAACCACCTCCCTGCGCCGAATCTCCCCGGATGCAATCATCTCCCCCAATGCCTCCATCAGGGTCATCCTCCGCTCCGACGCATACCTTTTCAGCCCCTCCACAGATTTCTTGCCAAATCCCCTGCGGGGCCTTTGAATGGTATAGGAAAAATCCAGGTCATTCATTGAATACACCATCCGCAGATAGGCAAGAACCGTCCGAATCTCCTCCGAACCGTAAAACCGGGCGCCATTCAGAATCTTGTAAGGCACCCGCCTGCGGATAAACGCTTCCTCCAGAGAGCGGGTCTGGGAAGCAGCCCGGACCAGCACGGTGTGATGCGCATATTTCTTTCCGCTCCGTACCGCCTGCAGAATGGTATCCGCTATAAACAGCGATTCCTCCGACTCCTGCTTCAGGCCGGCACAGACCGGCTTCTTTCCCGCCGGATTGTTGGTGAACATTGTCTTCGCAAGACGGTTTTGATTTGCCTTGATGAGGGAATTTGCAACGGCCACAATCTCAGGGGTACTGCGGAAGTTTTCAGAAAGGTGATAATCCTTCACATCCTCATGGGCCTGGTCAAAGTCCACCATATAGCCCGCATCGGACCCCCTCCAGCCATAGATGCACTGATCATCGTCCCCCACCACCGTCAGATTGTGATATTTTCCGGAAAGCAGGGTGAGCAGCTGCTCCTGGCTGCCGTTCACGTCCTGATACTCGTCACAGAGAAGATACTGGCATCTGCTCTGCCATTTCTCCAGCGCTTCCGGGAAATGAGTCAGTATATAAAGAGAAAACTGTATAATATCCTCAAAATCCAGGGCATAATTGTCCCGCTGGCGCAGGAGATAATTGTAATAGACCCTGTCAAAATCCTTCTTCACTTCAGTGATACAATTCAGCAGCGGCTCCTTATCCCCACCGATCATATAGGAAATATACCCCGGATCCTGTTTCACTCCGCCGATTTTCTCCATACAGTCCCGGGCGGTAAAATCCTTCAGGGACAACCCCTGTTCCTCCGCTATTTCCCTCAGCAGATTCACCTGATCCTGCTTGTCCAGAATAGTGAAGGTTTTGGGATAGGACAACCGGTAGATCTCCTCCTTCAGCAGAGCATTGCAATACCCGTGAAAAGTTCCGGCGAAGCACGTTGCCATATCCCCTATCATCATCTTCAGGCGGCGCTTCATTTCCCCCGCAGCCCTGTTGGTAAACGTCATTGCCACCACAGAGGATGGCTCTACGCCAAGCTCCGTGATCAAGTATGCGATACGTCCGGTCAGGGCAAAGGTTTTGCCGGAGCCCGGCACAGCCCTGACACGGATATTTCCTTCCGTGGCTTCTATGATATTCCGCTGCTCTTCGGTGGGTGTTTTGGATGACATATGCTCTCTCCTTCGGTGTACCGGGATGATTTTCCTGCTTCTCCTCCATTATACGAACGTTTGTTCCGAATTGCAAGCTTTGCTATTCATAAAACTCCCGGCTGTATACAACACTGCTGCCATCCTTGTAAGTCACCCTCAGCCTCCCTGCCTCATCCGTTGAAATTTCCTTCCAGAGAGACGAGGACACCACGCCGCTGTATGAACCTATCAGATAAGTATCCCAGCGAAACAGGAACCACCTGTCCGTATACAGCAGCGTACCGTCCTCCTCCCTTGTCTCCTCCTGCGCATACCGCAGGATGCAGGGATTTTTTTCCCCTTTCACCTTCACTTCCTGCTCCCAGACAAAGTCCATATCCCAAATCTCATTTATCTCAGCCGCCCTGACCGAATACTCCCCGGATGGATAAATATAGTCCACCAGAACCTTATCTGCTCCGTCTTTCCGGACAGTTATTGTAATCTCCCGCCAGTCTTCTCCTTCCCTGTCACAAATGGATTCCTGATGAAGGTCCTTTAACAGTTCACAGTCCGTTTCTCCCGTCCACTGATAGACAGCTCCAAAATTCTCCCGGCCGCCGTGTACATATTCACTTCTGTATACCTGCAGCTGTCTTTTCTCTTTATCTGCCCGGTAATACTCAAAACAGCCTCCCAGAGCTTCCGTCATCTCCACGTACCGCCCCCCGGATGCACTCCAGAGATAACACTTTTCCACCGGGTCATCACCCAACAGAATATCTTTATAACCATCTCCGTTCAGGTCATCAAAGCTCAGTTCCCTGCCGCCTCCCGGCTCTTTCTCGATTTCCAGCCTGCAAAAAGGCTGCTCCTCACCCTCCTCATATACCGCCAGCTCATACTGATAGGGAGTCTCCCCTTCCTCCACAGGGTGAATAAAAAAGGTATATGGCTTTCCCTGACCGATATCATTCCGGTACACAGCATATCCCCCCACATCATCACTCTCCCGGAGAACAGCACCTTCATTACAGGTCCAGTAATAACCGTCCAAACCCGTATTCTCCCACATCAGCTCTTCTATTCCTGACGTATCGTTTTCCCCTTCCCGGTTCGTGCAGCGAATCTGGTATACCTCTTCCTGCCATATCCCGGATGTGCCGTAAATTATCAGACTTTCCGCTCCCGGGCACTCTGCCTCCGCAATGAAGGCCTCATCGTCCTGCGTCCATAATATATAACAGGTCTTCATATCCGGACACATCTCCTGCAGCTGCTCCCGCATCTCACGGCCGCTCTCCGTCTCATGCAGACCTTCCAGCCGCCTGAATTCAAAGATTCTCCTCGAAAAAGCATCTCCTTCCTTCCAGCTGCTTCCGCGGCAAGCCTCCTGAAAAGAAATCCCATCCTCCCCTCTCTCCCAGGACAGCAGAAACTGATCCCAACGCCGGTCAAATCGGTAATGCATTCCCCTATACCAAAGCACCAGCTGACCGCTGCATCCTATAATCCTGCTGAAAAAATCCTCTGTCTGCTCTCGTCCCAGATTGCGATCCGCAAAAACATCCTCCAGTATTCCCTGCACAAGTTCTTTCCACTCATCCCGATCATGAAAAGAATTGGCGCTGATCCTGTATATACCTTCCGGCAGCGCAATAAAAACCTGACGCGCATCGTTGCATTCCAATGATGCCAGGGCAAGCCCTTCAAAAGACAAATCAATCTGTCCCTGTATACGACCGCCTGCATTATCCCAAATCTTCATACTGTTGTAAATCAGAGCCAGCAGATCTTCCTCCGTCCCCTCAAGCCTGGAAACGCCCATCGGCTTGCTTGTGCTGTAAACAGGCATATCTTCCCGCAGCCTTGTCAGTATTTCATCCTCTGCACCGGTCTCCGCCTTCTCTGTTACATCCGGGACCCAACTTCCCGACGGCTCCTTTTTCCCCTGTTCCGTCGTCTTATCTCTCCCCGGCGTTTCCCCCTGTTCTGCCGTCTCACCTCTCCACGGCATTTCCTCCTGTTCTGCCGTCTCACCTCTCCACGGCATTTCCTCCTGTTCTGCCCATGTCACATCTCCTGTCAGTCCATCCGCTCTCCCCACACCCAGCAGAAAAACTGTCAACAGACAGATCAGCAGGATGCTTAAAATTCTCTTTTTCATCCATGGCCTCCACCACACAGCTTATCCCCGGAAACAACGTGTATCGCCGCTGTTACCGTCGAAGTCAGTTCCGCATACAATCAGGGCACAAAGTCAGCTACGCTAACAAAGTCAACTACGTTAACAAAGTCAACTTCGTTGACTTGACTCATTGCCCGCAGGAATTATTATACCGCCTGTCTGCATAATTTTGGCATCAAAACACTCTCATAAAGCAAAAGTCAATTCAATACCGAAACCGGTATCATAAGGCAATTTATCATCCAGACCGACCTGAACGCACAGCTTTTCCGCATACTTGTGAACAAGATACAGCCCCATCCCCGTAGCCTTCTGACGGTTTGGATGACTGCCCGTAAAGCCTTTGTCAAAAACAAAGGTCGCGTCTTCCGGCGGCACTCCCTCGCCGTTGTTATATATGCTGAGATGGACTTTATCCAGGTCCCCGCACATGACAACAGATATTTTTCCTTCGTTTCCGTCTGCATATTTTACCGCATTGCCCACTATCTGAGACACCATGAATAAAACAATCTTGCGGTCGGACGCGATCGTCATGGGCTTCAGATCCATAGTGAGCAAAATATGTTTTTCTTCTGTCAAACCGCGGTACTCGTCAAGTACCTCCATGACGCACTCATCCAGCCGGAACTGTGTAAACCGGACATCCGGATGCTCCGCCTGTAAACGGGCATAATACAGTATCCGTTCCACGTCTTCATTTAACTGATGCTGTATATAATTCAGCCGCGCATATACATAGGGCGACATTTCATCCCTGTGATTATTCAGCACCAGAGTCGAGAGAGATAACGGCGTTTTTGCTTCATGCACCCAGGCCTCAATATATTCCCGGTATTCATTCAGCTCTACCGTTTTCTCATTGAGCAGTGACAGATTCGAAAAAATCTGTGTAGAAAGTGTGCGGACTGCTTCATCATCATCAAACCGCCGCAGCAGATTTTCCTTCGTCTGATCATCCGGCATTTCCAAAAAGCGCATCAGGGCCGCTTCATCCTTCCTCTGCCTGACAAACTCTGCCCAAAAGCCGATTCCCAGTACAAGTACCGTAAACAGAGAAAAAAACAGAGACATATACATTACCGCTTGGGGCCGTATCAGCCATGTGGCAAAAATAAAAACCATATCCGTAGTCAAAAGCAGCAGAAACCAGTGCCACGCCCGTTTTATAAACCGCTTCATAAGTTGTCCACCTCTAATATATATCCCTTTCCCCGGATGTTCCGAATTACATCGCCCAGCCCGATTCCATCCAGATTTTTCCGCAGACGGCTCACATTGACCTGCAGGATATTTTCGTCCACAAACTCCTCCGTTCCCCAGACGGCGGAAAACAACTCGCCTTTGCTGACAGTGTCCGGATATCTCTCCATCAAAAGCTTCATGATCTTTCCCTCTGTCTCTGCAAGAATCCGAATTCTGTCCACGCAAACCAGCTTGTATGTGTCCGTATCAAGAGACAGCGGGCCGATCTGAAGAATACTGCGCAGTTTATCATAGGTTTGCAGCAGACGCTCAGCCCTTGCGAGCAGGCGGTCCGGATGGCAGGGCTTTGTGAGAAAATCGTCCGCTCCCAGCCCCAGCGCCATCAGTTCATCCGACAGAGTATCCCGTGCCGTCAGGATCAAAATCGGAAAGGAATCCCTTATCTTGAGGCTCTTACATAACTCATAGCCGGATTTTCCCGGCAGATTCACATCCAGTATCGCCAGATTCGGATGCCGTGCCGTCAGTTGCTCCTCCACGTTCTCAAACGACACAAGTCCCTCCGCGTCATATCCGGCCCTTTGAAAGGTATGGATCACTTCCTCCCTGAGATAAATATCATCCTCCACGATCACGATCCTGCGCATAAGATTACCTCCGATCTGTTATTTCAATCCCGCATATCTCCCGGTCTGCCGCCCGCCTGACCACACTGATATAAAGAATCTCGATCACGGCAAAAACAGTCAGCGCCGCTGCCGAGAGCATTGCAACCGCCGATATGGGCACGCCCATTGGCAGCTTTGTAAAACTTGTAAACATGGTAAAAATCGCCGCTGCGCTGCTGACAAGCGCCACACTAAGCACCAGTGAAAAATAAATTTCAATCTGCTTTTTCACCGAGCGGCACATGGTTCGTATATCGGCCCCCAGCATGGTAAGCGTTTCATAGCGATGTCTGGTCTGACGCTGCCCAATCAGATATTTTAACCCTATTACTGTGTTGGCAATGAGCCAGAACAGTACGCCGAGATAAATGGACAGATAACTTGCGGCCACGGTGTAAAACAGATTCCGCCCGATTCCGCCGAGATAGCTGTCATATCTCATCCCCGTATCCGCCAGCTGCGCATCCATTTTTTGAACCGCCTGCATCAGCCCCATCTCGTCAACCAGCTCGTCAGACAGACGCACATTCCGACAGTATGCTTTCGACTCCCGGGCAAGCTCCGCAAAAAGCTCATCCGGCACGATCAGAGCCATATAGAGCGTGATTGCCCTGTCCGCCACCACATTATCATAATAGAGCGCAGGCAGGATTTCATAGTCCGTTCCGTCTATGCCCACAGAGGTGTTTCTGTCAAGGGCCTTTTCCAGAATCCTGCCGAAATCGCCGTCTTTTGCCACCGAGGTATAAATTGCCGCTTGACGACCGGAAAGACTGATCTCTTCTTTACCCAGGTTCTTCAATATCCGGTTGTAGGAGCTCTGGGCAATGACATATTCTATGTGAAGATTCTCGATGATATTTTCAACCATATCGCCAAATCCTTCAACCGTGCCGATGGCCTCCAGCAGTTTTGAAGTGTCAAATGCCTTTTCTTCTCCGCGGAAATACTCCCTCTTTATCATGGAAAGATACAGAGGATAAGCATCCTCGACCATTTCACGAATGCCCTCTTTCTCCAAGACAGCGTCAATCTGCTCCTCTGTGCCGAACAGGGAAAAATCAACCGAACGGCTGTCGGCGGAGCGCCCTATTCCCATGGAAATACCGTAAGAAATACATGCCAGCGCCATCATCAGAAGCAGCGAGGATACAGCCAGCGATTTATGCTGGGATAACACATTTTCCTGCACCTGCCTTGCGGTGAAAGTCTGAAGCCCCAGCGCATGCGGACTTTTCCGGCGGATGCGCAGACCTAAGAAACCGCCCAGGCCGCGGTACAGAAGAAATGTACCGAGAATTCCGCATAAGACAACGGCCAGCAGTACATAAAGGCTCAGTGTCCGCATCCGCGTCATTCCCAGATAATACGCAATGAGCAGAAATCCCAGTCCCGCCGCAAAAAGTACCGTGCTCTTCGCACCGGATGAAACCGTCTGCTTTTCGGCGTCACCGGAGCGAAGCAGGTCCGCCGGCTCTGCTTTGCCAAGACCAATGCAGATGACCAGCATAGACAGAAGCTGCACAAGGATAAATCCCCAGACCGTCCAGAAAATCCCGTAGAGCGAAAAGGAAAAATGATGTCCTATGATTCCCAGCCCCACGATCCTGGCTGTGGCAAGACTGATCCCTTCCGTCAAAAGCAGCGCCACAGGAAGCCCGATCAGCAGCGATACCGCACTGCTCCACAGGGTTTCACAAAACAGCATCGCAAACAGGCGGCTTCGCTTCATCCCCAGCATCAGATACATACCAAACTCCCGCCGGCGGCTGTCTGCCTGGTACTTACAGGCGAAATAAACAAGAAACAATACAAAAAACAGAGAAACTACATACACAACAGGAAGCAGCGCCATCAGCTTTGCAACGGCATCACTCTCTACTGTGGCAAGGTAGCGCATCACATCCTGCCCGCCCAGAGAAAGCAGCGTGTAAAAAGCTATGATCGCAATTACCAGGGAACCGAAAAACAGGCCGTTCCCCTTTCGGTTTTTAGCGGCATTCCGCCGTACCTGCTTAAAAAACATTTGCGCTCCCTCCTCCCAGCTGTGCCATAACGGTCACAATGCGGTCATAGAAGGCCGCAGTAGATTCGGTCAGCACATTTCTGCGCAGTTCATGAAAGATGCATCCGTCCTGAATAAAGAGAATCCGAGAGCAGTAGCTTGCGGCATTGGCGTCATGAGTCACCATCATGATCGTTTTTTGCTGTTTGCGGTTGATTTCGGACAGCATATCCATCAGCTTTTTGGAGTTTTTGCTGTCCAGAGCGCCGGTGGGCTCGTCGGCGAGCAGGATAGCCGGATCTGAAATCAATGCTCTCGCCGCAGCCACGCGCTGCTTCTGTCCTCCTGACATCTGCCCGGGAAATTTATCCAGCACGCCGGTAATATCAAGCATGGCCGCCAATGATTCAATGTCAGATTCCGCTTTTTTTGCCGTGACACCGTGCAGTGAAAGCGGAAGAGCAATGTTTTCTCTCGCCGTCAGATTATCCAGCAGTTCAAACTCCTGAAACAGATAGCCGATTTCCCTGCCGCGGTAATCTGCAAGGGCCCCGCCCCGGAAGCCGGAGATGTTCTGCCCGCGGAGAATGACCTTACCCGATGAGGGCTTCAGCATGGTGGCAATACAGTTGAGCAGTGTGGTCTTTCCGGAGCCGCTGGCACCCATAATACCTAAAAATTCACCTTCCAGTACATCAAAGCTGATACCTTTGAGCGCCTCCGTTCTGTTATCGCCTTTACCATATATTTTGGTAAGGCTTTCAACCTGTAGAATTTTGTTTTGAATATCCATAAAAGGTTCCTCCTTCCTCTCTGACATCACTATATCAGCGGAAGTCTGTAAACACCACTTACAACTGTTGTAAGGTTTGTGGGGCCCTGCGCATAAGTCACCTGTTTTGACTTGGCTCATTGCTCGCGGGAATAAACATAGCGCCGACGTATCGGCGCTACTCTTCCTTCATTTCTTCCAGCTCGGTCTCCGTCTCCACCATCCGCTCCAGAAGGCTCTCCTGATTCTTCTCCTCCGCCTCGATAGCCCCCTGGATTTCCATCAGCTTCGGATAATCGCTGGCCAGGGCCGGGTCCATGATCTGCAGCTGCAGCTCCGACAGCTTCTCCTCGCTCTCAGCCAGCAGTCTCTCATACTTTGCCAGCTGATTCTGCAGCCGGGACCGAATCTTGCCCGGATTGTAGTAGGTCTTCTTGTCAAATACGTCGCTCAGGGTAGGCGGCACCTCACCGGAGACACCCTTTCCCGCCATACCGGAGTTCTGCGCCATACCGGCATTCTGCAAGGAAACTGCACTTCCCGCGCCCGGCTGCCCGGCCTTTCCGGTCAGATTCCCTTTCTGTCCGGCCTGGCCTGCTCCCTGAACTGCCGCACCCCCGGCAACGGACATCCCGGCTTCCTTCAATTTCTCCGCCAGATAGTCCTCATAGTTCAGCTTATACTGCTTTACCTCATTCTGGGTAAATTCCAGAATGCCTGTGGCAATCCGGCTGATAAAGTATCTGTCGTGAGAGACAAACAGCACCGTGCCCTCGTACTCGTTCAACATCTTTTCCAATGCTTCTTTGCCGATGATGTCCATATGGTTGGTGGGCTCGTCCAAAATCAGCAGATTGGGTTTCGTCTGCAGCATCTTACAGAGAGAAAGCCTCACCTTCTCCCCGCCGGAAAGCTGCCCCATCTTTTTCATCACATCCTCGCCTGAAAACAGGAAACCTCCCAGGGCGCTGCGCACCTCCTCCCGCACATAACCGGGATACTCCTCCCAGAAATTATCCAGAACCGTCTGCTCCGGGTCCGCATCATCCAACACCGCCTTCTGCTGGTCAAAATAACCCCACTCCACATTCTGGCCAATCTTAAACTCACCCCCCAGGGAGGGCACTTCGCCGATCAGCGTCTTCAGCAGAGTGGACTTTCCCTTGCCGTTCTCCCCGATGATGGCAAGGCGCTCTTTCTTCTGCAGCAGGAAAGAAACCCTGCTCAGCACATGGCCGTAACCGATTGCCAGCTCCTTTGCCTGGACCACATTAGTATAGCTCTCTATCCTGGGCGTATACCTGGCATGAAATGCCTTCGTGTCGAAACGCCTGGGCTTCTCAATCTTTACCATGTGCTCGATTGCCATGCGCTTGGAGTGAGTGGCCGCCACCTTTGAGGGTGTGTTCTTCCACTTTTCAATCCATTCGGTGAGGCGCTTAATCTCCTTCTGCTGCTCCTCGTAGTCTTTCTCCTGCTTGACCAGCGCCTCCTCCTTCAGCTTCATAAACGTGGTATAATTGCCCGGATAACGCCGAATTTCATGGTATTCAATCTCATAGGTCACATCAATGACCCTGTCCAGAAACATTCTGTCATGGGACACAATTATGACAGCCTTGTCATAAGTTTTCAGATACCCCTCCAGCCACTCGATGGTGGGCAGGTCAAGATGGTTGGTGGGCTCGTCCAGCAGCATGATGTCCGGCCTGCGCAAAAGCAGCTTGATAAACGCCACCTTGGTCTGCTGTCCCCCGGAAAAACTGCCGATAGGACGCTGCAGATCCTCCAGGGCAAACCCAAACCTCTGGAACATGATCTCCATATCCTGCTGCCAGGAATAACCGCGCAGGGCCTCCATTTGTCTCTGCAGACTGTCATACTCACTTAAGACCGCCCTGTCGCTGGAAGTTTTCATCTGCTCCTCCAGCTCGCTCATCCTTTTTTCGCATGCAAAAACCGGTGCAAAAGTCTTTTTGATTTCCTCTTCCACCGTCACTTCCCTGTCTTCAAAATTCACCTGGCGCAGGAAACCGATCTCCTGCTTTCCCGCCATCGTTATACCGCACTCCTCATCACTGTCCGGGTTGTTCATGGTAATGTCCCCGGCAATCAGCTTTAAAAGCGTGGTCTTGCCGCAGCCGTTTCTCCCCACGATAGCAATTTTTTCGTTGTCGTGCACCTCAAAATTTACATCCTGCAGTATGGTATCCGCCCCGTACTGCACAAGCGCATGTCTGATCTGATACCTCATTTTCCTATCCTTACCGCGGCGTTCCAGGACTTCTCATCCAAACATCTCTTTGCTTTCCACCGCTCATGAACTTTCATATGCGTCTTCTGCGCATTGGATTTTCACATCACGCAGAAACAGGTTTTCGTTCTTCTCACACCAGGATAGTATATAATGATTTGACGGATTTTGCAATCGCCAATCCTGCCTGCATTATACGCATTATGCCGTGTACGCATAAACTCCCATGTTGCGTCCTTTCTATTGTGAATATGGCCATGTATGTGAGAATGCCCTCTTTTAAATCCATTCCATTCCGCCAGCGGAAAATGGCACAGGCAGATTTGAGTACCGTCATCTGACACATGCATCATTTTGTCCACGCTCTCAAAATATCTCATAGCCGCAGCATTCTTCAATAACTTTCCATCATGATTCCCTATAACAAGATGCTTATGACCTTTCAGCTGATGTAAATACCACTCCTCGCTCTTTTCATTCCGAAAATCGAAATCTCCTATGATATACACATGATCCTCTTTACTTACCCTCTGGTTCCACAAATTTATCAGAGCGTTATCCATCTCATCCACATCAGCAAAAGGTCTGTTATCAAATTTAATCACCGAACGATGTCCAAAATGCAAATCTGCTGTATAGAATATCATTTCCTTCCTCCCGTGATTGCTGCTATTATGTCTGTGTCACCGCCTGAATTCACCGCTTTCAAAATCGCCTCTTTGAGGCTTTACTCATTTGGATCTTTATATCCAAATTGCTGATGAATTGCTTCTCGCCATACAGATTTATAAAAACAGTCCTTATCAAAGCTTGAACAGCCTGCTTTATAAAATTAAGCATGGCTCTGAATAGCTACAAACTATTAATAAAAAGAAATAAATAATTTTTTCTCCTCAAATTCATTAAATATACCCGTAATAACCTGCCGAATGTCTTTGTCATGCAGCAAAAAATCAAAATACTCTTTTATTTTCTTCCATGTTCCTTCCTGATCATTTCTGATGTTGTTGACAAAACATATCCGTCTCGTTTTAATAATATCATTCGGTATTCCTTCGAAAGTCTTCTTGCCTGTAACTCTTAACATATATTCCTCAAAGGTATCTCCGTTCTCTTCTTCGATCCGAAATTCGTATTGATATAATTCATACGTCTTACCTGCATCTATATAAAAAGGTACAGCAATACATTCCTCAATTTGAGTTAGTTTTCCATCTGCCTCCATGCATCTTACTAAGTCGCATACATTTAACATTTCTTCTTTTCCTATGGTTACTCTTGAAACCACAGGGAAGTATTTATCTAAAAAGGACATACTAACCCCTCCGATTATTGCTTAACGCTAACCCTTTTCCTGCTCCGGCCATTTTTTTCTTCAACAGCAAATTTCAAAAATGCTCTGCGGCTTTTTCTTCTGTCTGTTTAAATAATATTTATAAGATAAAATAATGTCAATAGGGGCAATGGTATAAAGCACACCAATTATGACGGCTTAGATTCTCTGAAGATATGGCAGCCAGCCAATTATAATTTCAACCATGCTCCCTTCCGTGATATGTCGCCTGCCAAGTTCCTTTCACACAAATCTGTTAACCGTCAAGATGAAACGCTCTACCATTTGTCTGTTTACAATTTGGTATCGATAATTGAAGATTATCGGGCGTATTGTAGAAAAATGTATTGTGAGAAAGCCTA
>CAMWJV010000101.1 GCA_947174665.1 uncultured Lachnospiraceae bacterium | reverse complement strand
TGGTACTCTCTACCTATTTTCTCTTAGTCAACTGACAAAAACTTTACTCTATAAAGGAATTGCCACCACACAGCATGCAGACAATTCTTTATAAAATTATGTCAAATGTTATCGCTCAAAATCCCCCTATGGTAGACCAATATTTGCAGCAGCCTCTTCCATGCGGGCTCCTGCATCATACATATTTGTTGCAAATATACGTCGAAATATATGCAAACCTCCCGAATAGGAATCCGATCAGACCAATATTTTTTATAAAAATAAAAGGAGAAATCAAATGTTAGAAGATTATCCGGACTTATTGACAAGAAAACAGGCACAGAAACTACTATACATGAGAAAGAACCGGATATTAACCATATCCACTCCGGGCGATTGCGCGCCCTGATCCTTGACGGATGGTATCTGATAGAAAAAGAGGAAATCCCCAAAGTCCTTGATTTTACAGCAAAAATTAACCCCGGTGAATCTCTCCACCGGGGTTCTTCCGCAGGGCAACTCCTGCTTCGCAGGGCTACAAGGATTCGAACCTTGAAATGACGGAGTCAGAGTCCGTTGCCTTACCGTTTGGCGATAGCCCTATTCACATTACTTGATGAATTATACACGAAGTATTCCCAATTTGCAATAGGAAATTTCAAAAAAAGAAAAATTACTACTATTCTGGTACATTTTTTCAAATACAATCGAGTAACAGCACCCGGCAGGTAAATTCCCACCGAGTGCTGATGTATTTTACTTTTTACACCTCAAAAGTCAGCTCGCCGTAGCTGGGTACAGGCCATACACTCTTATCCACCATCATCTCAAGTTCGTCGATGGGTGACCGCAGCTCATCCATAGCCGCTTTCACGGTGTCCTTGTAGAAGAACGCCTGAGCCTTTACGTCTTTCATGGACGCCGCATCCGCAACCGCCTCCTGCAGCTTCACAAGGGCAGCCTTTGCCGCCGAAAGCCTGATGGTGACGCTGTCGAGAAGCTCTGTCTGCACAGAGGCATCCACACCGGCCTCCTTCACGGCAATCACCGTATCGGCCAGGGATTTCGTATATCGGATCACCGCCGGGATATACTTCTTGCCCGCCATGTCAATCATGGTCAGCGCCTCAATATTGATCGTCTTTGCATAAGTCTCATAGGTAATCTCCTCACGGGATTCCAGTTCAACTCTGGTAAAAATACCAAATCTTTCGAACAGCCTGATTGCCTTGTCTGTAGTCAGCGTAGCTGCGGCCTCAACCATAGACTTAATGTTGGGAAGACCGCGTCTCTCCGCCTCCGCCACCCACTCATCAGAGTAGCCGTCACCGTTAAATACAATTCTCTGGTGCTTTGTCATATACTCCTTGATCAGGTCATGGACAGCCAGTTCAAAATTATCGGCTTTTTCCAGAACATCAGCCGCCTCGCAAAAAGCCTCTGCCACAATGGCATTTAATGTGGTGTTTGGGCTTGCAATGGAGTCCGCGGAACCAACCATACGGAACTCAAATTTGTTACCGGTAAACGCAAAAGGTGATGTCCTGTTCCTGTCCGTCGCATCCTTCTCAAAGTCAGGCAGGGTAGAAACGCCGGTTTCCAGCTTGCCGCCCTCGATAAGATGAGCCGCCTCGCCGGTCTCGATCAGCTGCTTTACCACATCTTCCAGCTGCTCACCCAGAAACATGGATATGATTGCGGGCGGTGCCTCATTAGCTCCCAGCCTGTGGTCATTGCCCACATCGGATGCGCTCTGCCGGAGCAGATCCGCATGAGTGTCAACAGCCCTCATAATGCAGGCAAGTACCAGAAGAAACTGTATATTTTCATTGGGCGTATCGCCGGGATCCAGCAGGTTCACGCCGTTGTCTGTGCCCAGGGACCAGTTATTGTGTTTGCCGGAGCCGTTCACACCCGCAAAGGGCTTCTCGTGAAGCAGGCAGGTCATGCCATGGCGTCCGGCCACCTTTTTCATGGTCTCCATCACCAGCTGGTTATGGTCTACGGCAATATTGGCGGTTTCATAAATGGGCGCCAGCTCATGCTGCGCGGGAGCCACCTCGTTGTGCTGTGTCTTTGCGGTAACGCCCAGCTTCCACAGTTCAACGTTCAGATCCTTCATATAAGAACCGACTCTCTCACGGATCGTACCGAAGTAATGGTCCTCCAGCTCCTGCCCCTTGGGTGCCGGAGCGCCGAAGAGTGTCCGCCCGGCAAAGATCAGATCCTCGCGCTGTAAATATTTCTCCCTGTCTACCAGGAAATATTCCTGTTCGGGCCCCACGCTTGCCACAACCTTAGTGGCCTCTTTATTCCCGAAAAGCCTCACAATACGGAGGGCCTGCTGGCTGATAGCCTCCATGGATCGCAGCAGCGGTGTCTTCTTATCCAGCGCCTCGCCAGTGTAGGAACAGAACGCGGTGGGAATGCAGAGGATGACGCCTGTTGCGTCCTCCTTCAAAAATGCGGGTGAAGTAATATCCCATGCCGTATAGCCTCTGGCCTCAAAGGTTGCCCGAAGTCCGCCCGAAGGGAAAGAAGAAGCATCCGGTTCTCCCTTGATCAACTCCTTGCCGGAGAACTCCATGATCATTCTGCCCTCGTCATCGGGATGACTGACAAAGGCGTCATGCTTCTCCGCGGTAATGCCTGTCAGCGGCTGGAACCAGTGGGTGTAATGGGTCGCGCCGTTCTCCATAGCCCAGTCCTTCATGGCCTTTGCCACAACATCCGCGGTTTCCAGGGACAGCTCGCCACCCTGATCCATGAGTTTCTTAATTTCCCTGTATGTACTTCTGGGCAGTCTTTCCTTCATCTTTCCGAGAGTAAATACCTTGCTCGCAAAAATGTCTTCCACATTCAACACTTCACTCATTCTTTTTCTCCCTTTTCGCTTTATTTTTTCATTTTCCTCAGAACGAAGGCCTGTATAGCAAAAAATGTCCCAGAGTAACCTCGTTACTATGGAACACCTTCGTTCAAATGATACAATACTCTACTTTTTAAAAAAATGCAAGACCCAAATGAAAATTTTTCAGTTTACTTCATCCAGTAGCTGGCGCCGGTCACCAGGTTGACAAAGAAGTACAGCCCGCAGTACAGGTGCCAGGCGTACACTAATCCTAACCCTATACGAACCCCCTTCTGCAGACCTTTCCCGCTGAATTCCAGCCATTTGACAGCGCAGGCCGCAAACAGCACAAACAGGCAGAAGCTGTAGCCCCAGAGGAAATTTCCGTCCGCTGCCCGGCTGCCGCTCTCCACCAGACAGAGCGCCTCCAGAAAACCCAGAACGGCCATTGCCGCAATAAACAGATAACTCTTCTCAAACACCAGCTTCTTCAGCGTCAGTAGCACCACCAGCCCGCAGAACAGCACAGAACACACCACCGCCAGCTTTGTGATATTCGCATGGCTCGCGAAGGTGTACCAGGGCCGAAACTCTATACCGTTTCCCGTCTCCTCTCCGAACAGGACGGAGTTCTGCCACAGTATCACCAGCCCGCTGGGCAGAAGCGCAGAACCAAAGACCAGAATCCTTTTCAACGGAACACGCCTGAACAGATCTGCCAGCAGGAAAATTCCCATGATTGGTGAAAAGACCACCAGAAAGCTGGGCTTGATACCTGTGCATACAACATTCAGCAAAGCAAAGCCGCACCATTCCTTCCAGGTGATTCCCTCTCTGTACTTTTCCTCCAGCCTGAAATAGCAGAGAAGAGCAGCAAGCGACGCAAGGCGCATACAGATATAGGTAGAATTGTGCCAGATATTACCGGACTGATAGCTGACATAGCGGTATTCTCCCACCGCCCTGATATACGCCGGCATGACAAAATTAAGGCTCAATGCAAGCAGCAGGGTAAACCAGGTCTTTTCCCTGTATTTTCCAATCCGGCACACAAAATTTTCCATCACATATACCGTTGCCGTGGCGCACATGCCAAGAAAGAGAACTATCCCCAAGGTTGTTCCCCCGAATACGGTATGCAGCATTTTATAGGCATAGGCCGTAAAGCTGTAATACCAGCCGTCTTCAATGATCATGCTGATATGCAGCGGCAGGTCGGACTCATAGGGAATCGCCCCCTCCACAGTAAGGTCCGCCACAGACTGCCGGTAAAAAAGCCACAGGCAGGCAATACCGTACAGGACCACCAGAATATGAGCTGCTAACCGCGATGTCTTTTCTTTTTTCATAAACATATCCTTCAATCTGTATACCGCCCCCCTGCATCCTGTACACATCAAGCTTTGCTCCGCAGTATGTCATATTTCTCCGGTGCCGTCCCCAGCCGAAGCCAAAGCACCTGCCCCGGGTGAGGACAGCTTTCCACAGCTTCTCCGTTCTCAGTATACATTGCTTCCACTGTCACCGGCACATTCACTCCGTCCGGCTTCATGATCTCGATGGAATCCCCCACGGCAAACTTGTTTTTCTGCCGGATGCAGGCAAGCAGATTTCCGTCCGCCGCAGCCTTCACTTCCTCCACAAGACCTAAATAGATGTATTCATTCACATAGGTGCTGTTGTCATATATCTGAGTGTGCTCGTCAGGCTTTCCGAAATAAAATCCGGTAGTGTACTGCCGGTAAGTACACTTTGCAATCTCCGCTCTGTACCACTCTGTATTTTTCCGATAAGTATCCTCAGACACGAAATAATCGTCGATGGCTTTCCTGTAGGTTCTGGCCACTGTCGCAGCATAGAGGGCCGTCTTCATGCGCCCCTCGATTTTAAAGCTGTCAATTCCCGCCTCCACCATCTCCGGAACATGCTCGATCATGCACAAATCCTTGGAATTAAAGATGTAGGTTCCCCGCTCGTTCTCATAGACCGGCAGATACTCTCCCGGCCGCGTCTCCTCCACCACCGCGTACTTCCAGCGGCAGGGGTGGGTGCAATTTCCCTGATTGGCATCCCGTCCCGTAAAATAACTGCTGAGCAGACAGCGCCCCGAGTAAGAGATGCACATGGACCCGTGAACAAAGCTCTCTATCTCCATCTCCTCCGGAATCCGCTCCCTGACACCCCGTATCTCCTCCAGAGAAAGCTCCCTTGCGGACACTACGCGCTTTGCTCCCTGATTCCACCAGAAGAGCCAGGTCAGATAATTGGTATTATTTGCCTGGGTTGAAATATGTATGTCCGCCTCCGGCCACACCTCCCTTGCCAGCGAAAACATGCCCGGGTCGGAAATGATCAGGGCATCACAGGGTTCCGGCTGCATGTCCCGCAGTTCTTCAAAATAAACCCTTGCGCCCTCTAAATCATTATTGTGTGCCAGAATATTTGCCGTGACATAAACCTTCACTCCATGGGCATGTGCAAATGCAATCCCCTCCGCCATCTCCTTCGGGTCAAAATTTTTTGCCCTGGCCCGGAGACCAAACGCCTCTCCGCCGATATATACCGCATCTGCTCCGAAAATCACCGCTGTTTTAAGAACCTCAAGGCTGCTGGCCGGAATCAGCAGCTCCGGCTTCCGCCGCTGTGTCATATTTCTTCTCCCCTTCCACACGCAAACAATAGGTGAAGAACGACTCGGCAGAGGCGTTCTTCGGGACGAAACATAGATTTTCTTAGGTCAGGTACTTTCTGACCTTAGAAAATCTTTTCGTCCTACACTGAGCGCTGCCCCGTCTCCAACCGGCAGGATGACTGTCTCCAGCTGCGGATGATGCTTCAGCTCATAAAGATAGTCCCGCATACGTGCATGAATAGTACGATTACGGCGCGTCACCGCAAACCGGGACTCCACAATGTCTCCATCCTGCAGAACATTGTCACTCACAAGCAGTCCGCCCGGTGCGAGAAGTCTAAGAATATCCGGCAGAAAAATGATGTACTGACCCTTGGCTGCATCCATAAAGATCAAATCATAGCTCCCCGTCAGCTCCTTCAGGATATCCGCGGCGTCCCCTTCCAAAAGAGTGATCCTGTCCTCCGCACCCGCACGTCGGAAATTTTCCTTTGCCTGGGGAATCCTCTTTTCATATTTTTCAATAGTAGTAATATGGCAGTCATCCGGCCCGTACTCGCTCATCAGCAATGAGGAAAAGCCGATGGCAGTCCCGACCTCCAGGATGTTTCTCGGCTTTGAAAGAGCAAGCAGAAATTTCAGCAGGCTCTGCATAGATTTACGTATGACCGGAACCCGATTCTGCAGCGCATATTTTTCTATTTCATCCAGAAAAGGGGTATTGCCTCTGTCAAGGGAATCGATAAAGGTCACCATTCTCTCATCAATCATCATACCGCTTCTCTACTCCTCATCGTCCTGACCTGCGGCATCGTCTTCATCCGCCAGGGTCATGACCTCCATCATCTCTTCCGCTGTCATAGATGTACTCAGTTCAAAAATACCGGGCTTCACATCCTCGCGGTATTCTGACAGATAGTATTGAAGAATAAACAAATTTGCATCGCGGATCAGTCCCTTATTCTCCAAGAGATGTCCTATGTCAGAGGCTGACATATCCCCCGTAATCGCCACTGTCACCGTCTTTCCCTCACCGGAAGAGATTGCCGGCTCAGTAAAGATACGATAGCCGTAGTCATAGCATTTCAGTGCTCCCTGATAGATGACATACACCGCCAAAATGATGATTGCCACCCTGCAGATTGCACCCACTACTGATATAATAATATTTACTGGTTTCATAATGCTCCTCACTTCTTTCCGCGCTTACTGGAAGTCCAGCTCCGCCGTGACACGGGTCTCAATCGCCTGCATCCTCTTGCAGAAGGCCAGCTCTGCCGCCAGGAAATCCCACACCACCGGATCAGTCCTGAAGTTCTCATATTCCTTCTCAAAGCGGTCTAACTTGTCAAAATCAATATCCATACTGGACTGTAATTCATAATTGCGCTTGCGGTACTCATCAAGCTGTGTCTTCAGCCCCGGAATCTGCAGCACCCTGTCCAGTTCCGCGCGGTAAGCAACGTATTCCTCACATTCCAGAACTGCCGTTATAAGTGCATCTACCGCACTTTCCAGCTTGTCGGTACCGCCCGGGATATACATCTGTTCCATGTTGATCTCATTATTCACAGTGCTCTCATTCGTCATATTGCCCCCGTTACCCATGCTGTCCTCATTCGTCATATTGTCCCTGGTCTTCCTCCATATACTCCATTTGCCCACCTGGCATACCCCCTTTGCACTCCATGGAAATCCCGGGCCTGTCCTCCGGCCCGGCTGCCGCATCAGGATATTTCCATAATGATCGGCAGGATCATCGGGCGGCGTTTTGTCTTTTTCCAAACATAGTCGCTGAGCGCGTCTTTGGTAGTATTTTTCAGCTTGCCCCAGTCCGTGATCCCTCTGTCAAGACACTTCTGCAGCGCCTCGTCCACTGTCTGCCGCGCCTCCTCAATCAGCTCATCGGACTCCTTCACATAGACAAAACCTCTGGATACAATATCCGGACCCGCCACCAGCTGCCCGTTATACTTATCCAGACTCATGACAACTATCATGATACCATCCTCCGCCAGATGCTGACGGTCACGCAGTACCACGTTCCCCACGTCTCCGACTCCAAGCCCGTCCACCAGAATAGCTCCGGTGGGAACCTTGCCCGTTACATTTGCACTGTTTTCGTCCAGCTCCAACACGTCTCCGGAGGAAAGGATGAATATATTTTCCTTGTCAATGCCAAGATTCTGTGCAATCTTTGCCTGAGCCTTCAAATGTTTATATTCGCCGTGCACGGGAATGGCATATTTTGGCTGCACCAGTGTGTATATCAGCTTAATCTCCTCCTGGCAGGCATGTCCTGACACATGGGCGTCCTGAAATATTACGTCCGCACCCTTGCGAAGCAGCTCGTTGATAACTCTGGTAACCGACTTCTCGTTTCCGGGAATGGGGTTGGATGAAAAGATCACCGTATCCCCCGCCCCAATGGTAATCTTGCGGTGCATGTTGCTGGCCATGCGGCTCAACGCAGCCATGCTCTCCCCCTGGCTGCCGGTAGTAATGATGACCTGCTGCTCGTCAGGATAATTTTTCAGCTGGTCTATCTCAATCAGTGTGTTATCCGGTATTTTAATGCATTCCAGATTCCTGGCCGTCTCAATAATGCTGACCATGCTGCGTCCCTCGACGCATACTTTCTTACCGAACTTATATGCGGTATTTATGATCTGCTGCACACGGTCCACATTGGACGCAAAGGTGGCAACAAATATTCTTGTATTCCGGTGCTCCTCAAACAGACTGTCAAAGGTTTTGCCCACCGTTTTTTCCGAGGGCGTAAATCCGGGGCGCTCTGCATTTGTAGAGTCGCACATCAGTGCCAGCACGCCCTTTTTCCCCAGCTCTGCAAACCGCTGCAGATCGATAGCATCGCCGAACACCGGCGTGTAATCCACCTTGAAATCTCCCGTGTGTACCACCACACCGGCGGGAGAATAGATTGCCAGCGCTGCAGCGTCCACAATACTGTGGTTCGTCCGGATGAATTCCACCCGAAACTTCCCCAGATTGATAGACTGCCCGAACTTAACCACCTTGCGCTTGGTGCCCTTCATGAGATTATGCTCGCGAAGCTTGTTCTCGATAATACCCATAGTAAGCCTGGTGGCATAAATGGGAATATTAATATCACGGAGCACATAAGGCAGAGCCCCGATATGATCCTCGTGTCCATGGGTGATGACAAAACCCTTTACTCTGTCCAGATTATCCTTCAGGTATGTCACATCAGGTATGACAAGGTCGATTCCCAGCATGTCGTCGGCCGGAAAGGACAAACCGCAGTCTACCACAACAATACTGTCCTCATACTCAAAGGCAGTAATGTTCATACCAATTTGCTCCAGGCCTCCCAAAGGAATCACCTTCAGCCCGGACGCAGTATTATTCTCTTTTTTCTTCAAATTAAATCTCCTCCAATTTTTTATATACTTCTAACAGCCACAGGTCCTGACTCCGCAAATCAGGCTCGTCCCCTTCAGTGACTGGTCCTTACATAAACTCAATGTCATCCATCATGTTTTGGAATACTCCTGCCACGGCAGAAAGCTCCTCGTCATCGGATACAACGGTAAAAACGCTCTCTTCCTCTCCGTCACCGGACATATCCTTCAGAATCAGTGCATCTCCATCACCCTCTTCCACGTCGGTGACAAGAATATAATTCACTCCGCCGATCCTGGTCTGCTCCAAAACGTAAAAGTCAACGGGTTCCTCCCCGTCCTCATGAAACGTAATCTTTTCCAGCTTTGCCATAGTCACTCCACACCGCGCCTGTCAAGGTAACCCTGCAAAATCAGGGTGGCCGCGATCATATCAACATACTTCTTTCTGTTCTCCCTGCGGACGCCAGCCTCCATCATGGTCTTATCCGCCGCAACAGTGGTCAGCCTCTCATCCCACATATGCACGGGAAGTCCCGTCCTGCGCTCCAGCTTGTCCTTAAATTCCAGCGTCAGCTCTGCGCGCACGCCTTCGGTGGCGTTCATGTTCTTCGGCAGTCCGAGAACAATTTCCTCCACCTCGTATTCCACAATCAGTTCTTCTATTCGGGCAAGTGTCTGCCTCAGCTTGTTCTCTTCTTTTCGCCGAATGATCTCCACACCCTGCGCCGTCACAAGCAGACTGTCGCTGACTGCCACACCTACCGTCTTTGAACCGAAATCAAGCCCCATTATACGCATAATCGCCCCCGCATCCGTCATTCACGGCCTGCTTACGTCCATCACTGCCAGTTTTTTGTACGGATATACTCCGTCAGCAGCTCCTCCACAAGCTCGTCACGCTCCACCTTCATGATCAGGCTGCGGGCATTCCTGTGGCTGGTAATATAAGTGGGGTCGCCGCTCATGATATAACCCACAATCTGATTCACCGGGTTATACCCTTTTTCCGTCAGTGCTTCGTATACAGTCGCAAGCACCAGCTTTGCTCCGGTCTCAGGCTCTGTCTCAACCTTGAAGTATTGTGTATTCCCTAAGTCCTGCATCTTCATCCTCATTCCTTTAACAATAAAACCCTAGTTATAAATACTATAACTCATTTATCTGCAAATATCAAGTCTTGCGGCTAACTCATCAAAACCTCCGCCGTCAGAAAGCCTCGGACCTTTACACTGACTACCGTGTTAGCGGGGGGTGCCTCCGCCGCTCTCACCGCAACCTTAACGTAATCTTTCGTATGCCCGATCCGCCAAAGTTCACCTCCTATTTCCGCCGTGTCCTCCAGAAGCACTTCCGCTTCCCGGTCTATGTACGCCCTTCGAAAACTCTCGGACTGCCTTTTTTCCATAGCGAACAGTTCGCCGCTCCGCAGCCGCTTTATCTCTTCCGGAATCTGCCCGGGCATGCCGGCCGCCGGAGTCCCTCTGCGCCTGGAGTACTTGAATATGTGCATTTCGTAAAAGCACACCTTCTCTAAAAATTCCTTTGTCTGTTCAAATTCTTCCTCCGTCTCGCCCGGAAAACCCACAATGACATCGGTGGTGATCGCCGGATGTTCAAAAGCACTGCGAAGGTACTCCACACTGGTATAGTATTCCCCCGTGGTGTAATGTCTATTCATACGTTTTAAGGTGGCGTCACAGCCGCTCTGGAGAGACAGGTGAAAATGGGGGCAGAGTTTCGGCAGCGCTGCCAGGCGCCGGGCCGCATCCTCCGTTACAACTCTCGGCTCCAGTGAACTTAAGCGGATCCTCTCGATTCCGGGCACCTCATGTATTTCCTCCACCAGATCTACCAGCCTGCTGCCGCCGTTGTATGCCTTATTATCAAAATCAATTCCGTAGGAACCGAGATGAATCCCCGTCAGCACAAGTTCCCGGTATCCGGCCTCCGACAGCGCACGCGCCTCCGCCAGTATATCTTCGGCCCCACGGCTCCGCACCCTCCCTCTGGCATAAGGAATGGCACAGTAGGAACAGAATTGGTTACAGCCATCCTGAACCTTGATATACACCCGGGTATGCTCCGCCGTCTGCTGCAGCTGCATCTTCTCATACCTGGATGCGCGGCTGATGTCGAGCACTGTGGTTCCTCCAAGGGTCTTATCCCCTCCCCGGTGACAGGGAAGTTCCTCCCCCTCCCCGGTGACGGCTTCGGGATTCGATTCCTGCTGCCGGAAATACTCCTCCAGTATCTCCGCAATATCTCCTTTTCGGTTGTTGCCTATGCAAAGGTCAACACTCCCGTCCTTCTCCAGATTATCCTGCCCCGTCTGGACATAGCAGCCCACTGCCACCACCACCGCTTTGGGGTTTAACTGCTTTGCCCTGTGCAGCATCTGTCGGCTTTTCCTGTCCGCAATATTTGTGACAGTACAGGTATTCACAATATAAATGTCCGCTTTGCTGTCAAAGGGCACAATATGGTATCCCTTTTCCTGCAGCTTTTGCTGCATTACTTCTGTCTCATAGGAATTCACCTTGCAGCCAAGGTTGTGCAGTGCAACATTTTTCATGGGATTCCTCTCTTTTTTTGTATTGTTTTGTCCTTGACTTTTACTGCCTTTGCCCTTAATATGTAGTCAGATGATATGATGTCATTAAGGAGGTAAATAAATGAAGACAGTACAGATTTCTCTGAATTCCATCGACAAGGTAAAAGCTTTTGTGAACGATATCACCAAGTTTGATTATGATTTTGACCTGGTATCCGGAAGATATGTTATCGATGCAAAATCCATTATGGGCATTTTCAGTCTGGATCTTTCCAAGCCCATTGATCTGAACATCCATGCGGAAGACGGAACCGAGGAAGTTCTGACCGCACTGCAGCCTTACATCGTATAATAAAATCATTGCACAAAGAAAGCTCCGAAGGGCACCGCCGCTTGGGAGCTTTTTTCATGCGCAGAAGCGCGTATGGAAAATCAGATGCTCAAATGCTATTGCACGATGATCAGCTCTTTCGTCTCCAGTGCAGTCTTTACCATTTCATCAATTCTTTCATCCAGATTCTTCTCATGTCGACGGATGATATTCACATTCGGTTTGGTCACAGGATGCTTTGCCACAAAGATGGTACAGCAGTCCTCATAGGGCTGGATGGAGGTCTCAAAGGTTCCTATCTTTTTGGCCACCGCCACAATTTCTTCCTTGTCAAAGCCGATCAACGGGCGATAGACGGGAAGCTCGCACACTTCGTTGGTAGCGATCAGAGAGCTCATAGTCTGGGAGGCCACCTGACCGATGCTTTCTCCCGTGATCAGTCCCAGACATTCTGTCTCCCCGGCAATGTGCTCCGCTATCCGCATCATATAACGGCGCATAATGATAGTCAACTCTTCATGAGGACATTTTTCATGAATATAGAGCTGGATATCCGTAAAATTGATGACATGAAGGTAAATCGGCCCTGTGTATCTAGAAACCAGCCGGGCCAGGTCTTCTACCTTCTGCTTTGCGCGCTCACTGGTGTAGGGCGGCGCATGGAAATAGACTGCATCAATTTTGACTCCCCTCTTTGCAATCATATAGCCGGCCACAGGTGAGTCAATTCCTCCGGACAGGAGCAGCATAGCTTTTCCACCCGTCCCCACCGGCATTCCTCCCGGCCCCGGAATGATCTCGGAATAAATATAAATTTTCTCCCGGATTTCCACATTCAGCAGAATTTCCGGCTCATGAACATCCACGGTCATCTCGGGAAAGGCATTCAGAATCACTTCCCCCAGATCCGCATTGACCTCCATGGACTCTTTGGGGTAATTTTTGCGGGCGCGCCTGCAATGTACCTTGAAGGTCTTGTGCCTGTCAGGATAAACATCCTTCACGTACTGCACCACCGTCCCGCAAAGCTTCTCAAACCCCTCATCCTCTACATAGATCATGGGACAGATTCCCACGATTCCAAACACATGCTGAAGCTGTTCTATGGTATCATCATAGTCGAACTCGCCCTCCGCCTCCACATAAATTCGGCCCTGGCTCTTTGTGATCAAAAATTTTCCCTCGCACTTTTTGAGTGCAAACTTAATCTGATGAATCAGCGCGTCTTCAAACAAGTGCCGATTCTTCCCCTTGATAGCAATCTCCGCGTACTTTATCAAAAATGCCGTAAACATTATATTCCTCCTTCTTATACCGCCGCAACCGGATGATGAAGAACGCCGGTTTTGCGTGAAGAATCGCACAGGCGAACTTGTTCGCTGTGAGATTCAAAAGATGAAGAACGCCGGTTTTGCGTGAAGAATCGCACAGGCGAACTTGTTCGCTGTG
>CAMWJV010000100.1 GCA_947174665.1 uncultured Lachnospiraceae bacterium | reverse complement strand
CCGGTATTTAAATCCGCATCAATAGCCATCTGCTTACCCGGCATAGCATCCAGGGTAAATCTTGCGGTTACCTCAGCCACACGCTCAGAACCTTTGTTGATGACCAGAAACTGTATTAAGATCAAAATGATGAAGATGATCGCACCTATGATCAGATCACCGCCGCCTACGAAGGCTCCGAAGGTCTTTACCACGTTTCCGGAATCGCCGGTTTTCAGAATCAGCCTGGTAGACGAAACGTTCAGGGCAATACGGAAAATGGTTGTAAACAGCAAAATCGTGGGGAAGTAAGATATATCCAGCACTTCCTCGGTAAACATACACGCAAAGAGGATAGTAAAACCTATGGCGATGTTCAGCGCCATGAACACATCTATTATTCCGGAGGGAAGGGGGACAATGAACATGATGAACGCAACCAGAATGTAGACTGCAATTATCACATCCGTCTTTGCCATCTTACTGAAATTCATGCTCATCTCCTCCTTTCCATTCTATACTTCTGTTTGAAATTTAATCACTTACAATTTGCCCTTCAGGCGGTACACAAACGCAAGTACATCCGCCACTGCCTGATACAGCTCCGGCGGAATCGTCTGCCCAATGTCCACATTGGCATACAGCATACGGGCCAGTGGCTTGTTTTCCACGATTTCTATATTGTTTTCCTTTGCCACTTCTTTGATGCGTGCGGCCATGTAGTCCTCACCCTTGGCAATCACCAGAGGCGCATCCGCCACCTCCGGGTCATACTTTATGGCAACTGCGTAATGGGTAGGGTTTGTGATGACCACATCCGCCTGGGGTAGATCCTGCATCATACGGCGCCGGGATGCCTCCTGCATTTTCCGGCGAATCTGTCCCTTAACCTGAGGGTCGCCTTCCTGCTGCTTGTACTCTTCCTTGATTTCCTGTTTTGTCATTTTCATGTCATTTTTGAATTTCACCTTCTGGTAAGCGAAATCCGCAAAAGCAATGAGCATGTACAATGCGGCAATCCTGATTCCCAAATCAGTCACTATCTCCGCCACAAGATTGATCGCCGGCATCAGGCCTATGCCATAGAGATTCAGCAGGAGCATCTCCTTGCCCTTCAGATAATTATAACATATAAGTACGATCAGGCCAATCTTGGCAATAGATTTTATCAGTTCAACAATCGAATTGACGGAAAAAATCTTTTTGATCCCTTTCAGCGGGTTCAGCTTGCTGAACTTCGGGTGCATGGGCTTAAATGTCGGTTTCCACTTAACCTGAATGATATCACTGACAAAAGCCACCACGAAACCAATCAGCAGAAGGGGTGCTATAATAATCAGTGTCTGCGTCAGCATCATGGAAAACACCGCTCTGGTGTCCGCTTCCGGCATCCGCCCCTCCCAGTAAGTGGAAACGTCAGATATCCTGTTGTAGACATTGGGAAATATTTCCATCAGCTGTGTCCCGATGTGCCCTGCCCACAGTTTCAGACAGAGGAACAATGCCATCAGTCCCAGCCCGTTGGCAATTTCGCGGCTCTTTGCCACCTGCCCTTCCTTGCGGGCATCGTCCAGTTTTTTCTGAGTGGCGGGTTCTGTCTTCTCGCCGCCCATTCCTTCTTTCGCAAAAAATTGCAGATTATATCGAATCATTGTAACGCTCCTACAAAGGAATTCATCACACGTTTCATTTCCTCAAAAATAAAATCCGCAGCTCCCGGCAGCATATTGGCTGTAAGAAAAAACACACTGAGTCCCACCAGTATCTTGAGCTGCATGCCCACGGCAAACATGTTCATCTGAGGTGCCACCTTTGCCAGCACGCCCAGAATGGCATTCAGCAACAGGATAGCGCAGAATATGGGCAGCACGATCCTGAAGCCGATAATTATATAATCCCCCAGAAACTGAAGCATGGCATCCACCAGCCTGTCCCCATGGAATACCGCCCCGCTCACCGGAATCAGTATAAACGTATCCGCCAGTGCCGCAAACAGATACCGGTACATTCCCGTGGCAATCATCATCAGCATCATCACATACTGGTAAAACACACCCGTAATACTGCTGTTCTGCTGAGTTGCAGGATCCATCAGGGTCACCATGGACAGACCCGTCTCCATATCCGCTATTGCTCCCGCAAAATTCATGATAGTAGTGCAGGCAGATGCCCCGAACCCGATGAGCAGGCCCACAACAACCTCCTTCATGACGATGATGGCATACTCCAGCACCGTGCTGTACCCCATGTAATCCGATGGTGTCAGCGACTGGTACAGAAGCATAGCGGTAAAAAAGCTGATTCCCACCCGGATCCGCATAGGAGTATTCCTCATACTGAAAAAAGGTGCCGCGTACACGAAACCGGTTATTCTCATAAAAATCAGCAGGAAATATTCTAAGTCATAGATAGAAAACGAAAAACTCACCATACATGCTCATTCCCGTCTATTGATGTACATAGACGCTGAAGCTGCTCCAAAGTTCCGTCATGAACCCCACCATATTGTTCATCATCCATGGTCCGAATAGAATCAGTGCCGTAAACACACAAATGATTTTCGGCACAAACGTCAGAGTCTGTTCCTGAATTGAGGTCACCGTCTGGAAAATACTTACGGTCAAGCCAACAATCAGCGACACCAGCAGAACGGGCAGCGCAGTCTTGATAATCAGAAAAAGTGCAGTCTGTGCCATATCGGAAATCGCTTCTACCGTCATCTGCAGCACCTCCCTTTCTCAGTAAAATGTCTTCACAAGGTTGCCTATCACGAGTCCCCAGCCATCCGCAAGGACAAACAGCAATATCTTGAATGGCATGGACACTGTGGTGGGCGGCAGCATCATCATACCCATACTCATCAGAGTGGACGCCACCACCATATCGATCACGATAAATGGTATATATATCATAAATCCTATCCAAAATGCTATTCTCAGTTCGCTGAGCATAAAACTGGGCAACAGCACCGACAGGGGGATAGAGGCGTTCTGCCCATCCCATTCCTGACCGGCAATATCCATAAACAACTGCACATCCTTCAGCTGAGTCTGGGGATACATAAATTCCCTCAGGGGCGCAATTCCTGCCTCAAAAGCCTCCTCCTGTGTGATCTCTCCGGCCTCAAAGGGCTGAATTGCCCGCTCGTTTATCTGGGCTATGGTGGGCTCCATGATAAAAAAGGTGAGAATAAGTGCAAGCCCTATAAGCACCTGATTTGGAGGCGCAGTCTGTGTATTCAGCGCCGCACGGGTGAAATGGAGCACAATGATAACCCTTGTGAAGGATGTCATCATGATAATGATAATAGGTGCAAGGGCAATCAGCGTCAGCGTCAGGAATATTCTCAACGCACCGTTCAGTTCCCCGTTCCCATCATTATATGTGAGTGTAAACGTATTGCCCGTGTTCAGACTGTTCATATCATCCGGTGTCTCATTTGTACCGGGCGGATTCAGCACAGTGGAATGCTGTGATTCTCCTGTCAGGTTTGATGCCTGGGCGGTTATGGAATTTTGAATACACAATATGCCTACCGTGACCAGCAGGCATATTAACATCGCTATTTGCTTAAATTTCGGCTTATTTCTCATCATCTGACTGATTATCCTCTGCTTCAACCGAATCCAACCTGTCCTTTTTGGCTGCCCTGTCAAGCAGCTCCTTAAAGCCTGCGGAGCTCAAAAAGCTGCCCTGGCCGGATCTGCCCTTTTTCAACTGCTCCTCCGGTATTTCACACAGCTGCGTGACTGTATCCTTGCAGACCGCAATCGCCACATAAGTCTCTCCAAGCCGCACAATCTGAATGTACTTGTTGCCGGCTATACGTGTAGTCTCTATAACCTCCACGTTCACATTCACATTCTGCTGCTTCTGGTAATTGGCCATCCACCTGGTAACAAACGCTGTGACACCGAGTACCAGCACAAACACCACCAGTACGGTGATAAACTGGGCGTAGCTGTCTGTTCCTCCCGCCAGAAGAATCGTCATCAGCCCACAACCTTCTTAACTGCCTCCAGAACACGTTCTGCCTGGAAAGGTTTTACGATAAAGTCCTTCGCACCCGCCTGAATAGACTCAATTACCATCGCCTGCTGACCCATTGCCGAACACATGATTACCTTGGCGCCGGCATCTATCTTCTTAATCTCCTTCAGCGCAGCAATGCCATCCATCTCGGGCATGGTGATATCCATAAGCACCAGGTCAGGAGTCACTTCCTTGAACTTCTCCACCGCCTTCATGCCGTTCTCGGCCTCACCTGCAACATTGTAGCCGTTCTTACTCAGGATGTCCTTTATCATCATCCTCATGAACGCTGCATCATCACATACTAAAATATTCTTTGCCATTAAAACTTCCTCCTACTATTTGATAATCTCTGTGACTCTGACACTAAAGCTCTCTTCAATCACTACAACTTCGCCTCTGGCAACAAACTTGCCGTTTACCAGTACATCTATAGGTTCTCCGGCAATTCTGTCAAGTTCTATAATTGTGCCGGGTGCAAAATTAAGAATTTCGGATATCGACCTGGTCGTTCGACCAAGCTCCACAGTGACCTCCAAAGGCACATCCATGATCAGTCCGATATTTTCCTGGCCCTGAATAGGTCTTCCGTCGCCGCCAAAGCTCTGGAACTGTGCCGGCTGGACGTTGACGTTCTGCATGACATTTTGTGGTGCCATACCCATCATCGGCATTCCCTGAGGTGCCATGCCCATCATCGGCATTCCCTGAGGTGCCATACCCATTGGCATACCGTTCATATCCATTTGGGGTGCCATGCCCATAGGATTCATTCCCATCTGAGGCATCATACCCTGAGGATTCATTCCCATGCCCATCTGGGGATTCATTCCCTGGGGCGCCATACCCATTGACATTCCGCTCATGTCCATCTGGCCGCCCTGAGCCGGCATTCCCATTGGAGCCGCAGGAGCAGGCTCCGGTGCCGCCGCAGGCTGCGGAGCAGGGGTTGAATTGCCTCCATCCTGATTTCCCATAAAGGTTGAAACAACTTTTCTGGCAAATTCCACGGGATAAAGCTGCATAATGGAACTGTCCACCAGGTCATCAATCTGCATCCGGAACGCAATCTTTATAAAAGTGCCTCCCAGAAAGGGCGATATTTCCTCTCCGCTCTTTACCTGTGTCAGATCCAGCAAAGATGCCTCCGGGGGACTGATGTCAATCGTGGTCTTCAGCATGGTTGACAACGATGTTGCGGCGGAACCCATCATCTGGTTCATGGCTTCGGATATTGCACTCAGGTGCAGTTCTCCAAGCTCACCATCCGTATTGGTGCCGTCTCCACCCATCATCAGATCCGTGATAACCTTTACATCATGTTCCTTCAGCACCAGAATATTGGTGCCGTCCAAGCCCACAGTGTATTTAATCTGAATGAATACACATGGCTTCTCATAATCGCCCAGCAATGTACTCCATGTGGCAGGTGTCACCACAGGCGTTGTAATGTTTACTTTCCGGTTTACCAGGGAGTACAGCGTTGTTGCTGATGAACCCATGCTGATGTTGGCGACTTCTCCGATTGCGTCCTTCTCCATATCTGTCAGGACATCCTCCGGTGCCTGTTCTCCTCCATCCGGCTCGCTGCTGGGAATCTCCGTCACTTCTTCATTATTTCCGATGCCCTCCGGTGTTCCGTCGTCAGACAGATCCATACCGTTCAAGAGGGCTTCTATTTCGTCCTGCGACAGCATTCCATCCATTGTCTACTCCTCCTCTTTGATTACTGACGTAATCCTGACTGCGTAGGAATCTTTTTCAGTGCCAGGCAATGCGGTAAATTTTTTGATATTACCTACGTATATATTCATATCTTCATCCACCTTAGAGTCAAGGCGGATGCAGTCTCCTACCTGCAATCCCATGAAATCACTTACAGATACTACAGTCTTTCCAAGCACGGCTCTGATAGGAATATCCACCTTGCGGATCAATGTTTCAATGTATTCCTCATAATTTTCATCATGATTCTCCTGCATGGTGGAGAACCAGTACTTGGTATTCAGCTTATCCATGACGTCTTCCAGTGTAAAGAAAGGAAGACATATATTCATAAACCCTTCCACATCCCCTATCTTCATGCTGAGCGTCACAATCGCTATCATGTCGTTCGGGGCAATAACCTGCGCAAACTGAGGATTCGTCTCCAGCCTTTGCAGCACAGGGTTAACATCCACCACATTTTTCCACGGGTCTCTCAGAAGCTGTGTAAACATAATAAGTATCTTTTGAATGATTGTCAACTCAATCTCCGAGAAATCTCTGCTCTTTTCCAACGGAGTCCCGTCGCCTCCCAACATGCGGTCAAGCATCGCATATCCCAGATTGGTAGCTAATTCCACAATGATCTGGCCGTTCAACGGCGAAAAATTGATAATCCCCAAAATGACAGGATTAGACAATGCATTGGTAAATTCGCTGAAGGTAACCGTTTCTGAACTTGCCACAGAAACCTGCACATTCTTTCTCAGATACACCGGAAGATTTGTGGAGATCAGCCGGCTGTAATGCTCAAATATAATCTCGAGAGTCCTAAGATGTTCCTTGGAGAACTTCGTCGGGCGTCTGAAGTCATAATCCTTAACCTGCTTTTCTTCACTCTCCTGCATCTGGTCAACATCCAGCTCACCGGTCTGCATCATCGCCAGCAGATTATCTATTTCGCTTTGGGACAGTACCTCGCCCACGCATGTTCACCTCCCTCTTGATGCCTCAAATATCAGTCTGCGTCAGCCGAACTTTATGCCGCTGAAGCCAATTTTGAAGATAAGATCGGAGTCAAATATCTTCTGTATTTCTTTAAGGATTTCATCCTCGATAGTGTCGAAATCATCACGGCATTCTTCCAGCGTGTAGGTGCGGACCACGTCGGTGATCACAACCTTGATCTGGCTCTCCAGCTCAGCCATCTTTTCCGCTCCCCCGAACTTCTTGTAATCCTTATGCTTTGTATTCTGATAGAGGGTAGTGGTAAACATGATATAACTCTGCTTTGTGCTGGTTCCGGTACTTCCGTCCTCATTGACCACAACAGAGGATTTTAAAGGTATCATGATCTCCGCCATGGTGTAGGTCTCCGTTTCGGAAAGGGGCACATCCGCCAGCGGTATCCCGCCCGGATTGTACAACTCCAGATTTAAGACGGTGGCAATGCTGGTAACCAGCTCCCCTGTCTTCTTGTTTGTACCGGTCACACTGATCATCATAACCGTAGTCAGCGCGATATTCACGATCAGCAGTACAAGAATAAGTATACTTAGCAAATTCTTTTTCATAATATTTACGTCCTTCTTTGTGTTTTCATTCTTTAAGGTTAATTCTGGGACGGATTCATGATCCTTATCTCCACACGCCGGTTCAGGCTTCTGCCTTCAGGCGTGGAATTGTCCGCTACAGGCTCCCGCTCTCCCATGCCGGAATGCTTCATATTGGCCGGGTCGAGTACGGAATTTTCCAGCAGGTAATAAAACACGGACAAGGCTCTGGCATCGCTCAATTCCTCGTTGTCGGCGTATCTTGTGCCGGACATCGGAACATTGTCGGTATGACCCACAATCTCAATGGTCCCTGTGCTGTATCTCTCCAGTATGACGCTCACCATAGCCAGCACCGACTTTGCCTCCTCCTTCAGCGTTGCACTTCCGGAATCAAATAACATTGCGCCGTTCATAGAAAGCTTTACATACTGCGCCGTAAAACTCACATCCACCTCGTCGCCTATGTGATTCTCCTGAAGAATCTCTTCGATCTCCTCCGAAGATTCCTCATTCTGCTGAAGCTGCTGATCTTCCAGAAACTGTTCCAGCGACTCCTGTGCCTCCGGGGATAACACAAAATCCTGAAAGTCCTCCCCCTCCGTATCACTGTCCGCCTGCTTTCCCGTACTGTTGATATACTCATCCAGTTCGTTCAGCTGGCTGACACCGTTGCTGACCAGTATGCCATCTCCGATGGCCGTAGCGCCTCCGCTGAAAATACTGAAAGTACTGTTCATCGCTGCCACAAACTCAGCCAGCTTCGCCTCATCCACATTGGACATTGCAAACAGCATGACGAAGAAGCAAAGCAGAAGGTTCATCAGGTCACTGAAGGTTGCCATCCATGCCGGCGCCCCCGGCGCCGGTGCGTCCTCTTGACGCTTTGCCATTACTCCTCACCTCCCGCTGTCTCGTCGGAACTGGTCCTGTCAGCAGGAGCCAGGAACGACTTCAGCTTCTCTTCTATGACTCTGGGATTTTCACCTGCCTGAATAGACAGAAGGCCCTCGATCATAACCTCTTTTAACATCATCTCGCTGGCGTTGTCCGCCTGCAGTTTATTGGAAACGGGAATACAGATCCAGTTTGCCAGCAGCGAACCATACAGCGTGGTGATCAGTGCCACCGCCATGGAAGGCCCCAGCGCATCCATATCCGACATGTTGTAAAGCATGTTTACCAGACCTACCAGCGTACCGATCATACCCCAGGCAGGACCCATGGCGCCGAGCTTATCCCAGAACCCGATGCGGTTCTTGTGCCTTCCCTCGATGCTCACCAGCTCAGTCTCCATGATCGCGCGCACCAGATCGGGATCCGTGCCGTCCACGATCAGCAGAATACCTTTTTTCAGAAAAGGCTCATCCATGTCACCTGCAGCTTCTTCCAGAGAAAGCAGACCTTCCTTTCTGGCCACGTTCGACAGATCTATAATTTTTTGAATCATCTCACCGGTATTGATCGCAGGTGCCTTAAAAATCAATGTAAAACTCTTCAGACCGCCTATAAAGTCAGCCATGCTGTGAGACAGCAGGGTGGCCGAGAACGCACCGCCGAAGGTAATGATTGCCGAGGGTACGTCAATGTACTCTGTTCCCACAACGGAGATATTATATTCCACGGCAGAGAGAATACCGAAGACAAGCATTGCAAAACCAAGTATAAGTCCCGCTAAAGACGCAATATCCATACCAATCACCTTTTATATTATGTATTTTTTATAAGTTATTCCGCAAAAATATCCTTTCTGTACAATTTTACTAGATTTTTTATCTCTTGTCTACTTTCTTTTACAATTATTTTTTTACCTGTGGTCAGAGTCATTACCGTGTCCGGTGTCTCCTCCACAGTTTCAAGGAGATGGGGATTCACAAGAATTTTTATTCCGTTCAGTTTTGTCACCTCGATCATATGCCGTTTCTCCTCAAAATAATTGTTTGTACAGTAACTGATATAGGGACGGAAAACAATCCGTCCCTATTATAACACACATTTTTAAATATAGGTAGAAAAATTTAACGTTTCAGATTAGTTAATTCTTCCAACAGGGTATCCGACACCGTAATGATACGGCTGTTTGCCTGGAAGCCACGCTGTGTGGTGATCATTTCCGTGAATTCTGAGGACAGATCCACATTACTCATCTCCAGCTGGCCGGTGGACATATATCCGCCGCCCGACGTGATATCCTCGCCGATGCCGTCGAACTCACCGGAGTTCATGGTTGCGGAATAAAGGTTATCGCCCTTCTTCTCCAGACCGGAGGCATTTGCAAAGGCAGCCGTGGCAATCTGGCCCAGAAGCCTGGTCATTCCGTTGTCATAGCTGGCATATATCAAACCCGACTGATCGATGGACACGCCGATCATTTCACCCAGACGACGTCCGGATCCCATTCCCCGGGTCTGTTCGTCATTGCTGCCCTTGGTAGCGCCGACGGTAGAGGTTCCCTTGTTGTTGAACATGGAAATCTCGGAAAGATCAATGGTAATGTTAGAGAAGTTACCCATAGGGTTAGTCTCTTCGTTTACAGGATTGCCGTTTGCGTCATTTCCCCCTAAGCCTGCAGCGTTCAGGTTCAGCCTTACCGTAAAGTTCGTTGTGAGACCGTCCACCGACTGCAGATAACCAGTTTTGGCATCAAAGGTCACGGTATGTCCGTAATAAACTCTGGCATCAGAGGTAAATGCACCTCCGCCCAGATCGGAAAACTTCCTCTGTACAGTCAGAGTGTCTCCGGTAGCGCCGGTGTTGAAATTACCTCCCACCTCAGCCGCAAGAAGCTGTCTCACACTCCAGGTCTCCTTCACAGGAGGTGTCGCGTTGTTTTCAATGCCCACACAGAGATTCAGGAAATCCTCCGCGGAACCCTCGTAACCGTAAGCCGCAGCCAGAGCGTTCAGCTCCTGCTGTGCCCTCTGAGCTTCCGTTACCGCAGGAGTAACACCTGCATCCGAAACAACGTTATCGCCTGATTTAATGGTTCCGTCATTATTAAATATATTGGAAAGAGTCGCAACCGTTCCTTCCGCATTAGAGAGCTCACCGGTTGCCGTATTCCAGGTATACCCCTTCTTCAGGCTTACCTTGGTGCTTACCTGCTGGGTAGCCATACCGCCGCTGTTGTCTGCAAACAGAGCCTGCTTGACCTCCGGGGACAGTTCCAGTTCTTTTCCGGTGGAATCCAGTATCTTATCCAGCTCCAGGCTGTACTCTTCCTTTACCGAGGACTGCCTGAAGGTAAACTTTGCAGTGTAGCTGTAACCAAGGGAGTCAAAGAACTCCAGGTTCACCACCTTGCCGCTCTCGCTGGTCACATCTGTGTCATTCTTGTCGATAATACCGGACATATACGCCTCGGAGGTAGCCTCGGGAGGATAAGTCATGTTTACCGTGCTCATGATACGCAGTGCGGTAACCGTGTCCTTTTTGATATTGCCGGTGTCCGGGTCAACCTGCCAGCCCATGACATTATAGCCCAGACTGGTCATGGCAAGGTTGCCTGCCGCGTCAACATAGAAAGAACCGTCTCTGGTAAAGAAATTCTCCTGACCGTTGTTGACAACAAAGAAGTTGCTGCCGTTGATCATAACGTCGAAAGGATTACCCGTGGACTGGGTGGAACCCTGGCCTGTAATATTGATGTTGATGGCACCGCTCTTTACACCGAGACCAATCTGTCTCGCATTGACACCGCCGGCTCCGGTGGTGGCATTGGGGCCGCTGGCTCTCTGAGTGGTCTGGCTCATCAGATCGCTGAACACGATAGAACTTGCCTTGTATGCAGTGGTGTTTACGTTTGCAATATTGTTACCGATAACGTCCATCTTGGTCTGGTGTGTCCTAAGTCCTGCCACGCCAGAATAAAGTGATCTCATCATAGTGCTTAATCCTCCTGTTGAAACAGGGGCGCGCTTCCCTTCCGTCATCCGGGAAGCCATAACCTCCTCGCAGGTCCGGCTATGCTATAACTGCCCCGTTGATATTAGTGAAAATGTTTTCGTCTGTTGCCGTACTGTCCATTGCAGTGACTACCGTCCGGTTGGGCACATTCACGATAAACGCCAGCTGATCTACGATCACCAGTGAATCCCGGATGCCCTTCTCCCCCGCCTTATCCGCTCCGGCCTTCAGCCTTTCCAGCTGCAGGTTGTCAAGCTCGATGTTGCGGTCATTCAGCCTGTTCATAGCATGTTTGGAAAACCTCAGATTTCCCGACTCCTGAGCCTCTTCGCTCCTCTGCCGCAGAACTTCCCGGAAGGAGAGGCCGGATGTGTTCTCCCGGCTCTCCGTTCCGACTGTCTTACTCCTGTACTGGTCTGCCAACTGCTCAATGGAGAGATACCCATTGTTCTGAATATTCATCCTTAAGCTCCTTCTTCTACTCTAATGTAAGCTCCTTCTTACACCTCATCCCCGTCGGCGGGATCCTGTGATCCGTCATCCTTTCCGACTGCCTCGGCCTTCTCCGCATACTGATTCAGTTTCTCCACAACCTCCGCTGCCACAAGCTTCTTCCCGTCCTCACTGAGGTCATTGTAAATCTTGGACAGCGCCCGGATTTCCTCCACATCCTCAGATGTTACGTCCTCCAGCTCCGGAAGCGCGCCCACGCGCTCCATAATGTCATTTGCCGCAGACTGCTCCGCCGCCTTCCGAACCTCCTTCAGCTTCTCTATATACTTATTCAGGTTCTTCACGGTATCTGTCGCCACAAAACTCTTCTCGTAGTCATTCATGCCGTTGTAGATCTCCTCCAGAGCATCGATCTCCTTGGCATTCGTCATATCCACGCCGTTCACGGCAGGAAGCTTATTCAGCCTTGTATTGAAGTCAAACGCCTTATCATATGCGTCCTTATAAGTCTTATCCACAACGGTGTCCAGATCATCCAGGGAGTACAGCGACTCTTCAATGGAAAGGTATGCCTTGTTGTTTTCATACACAACGTAATCAACCTTACCGTAGACATAATCCGTATTTCCCTGCGAGTTGGTGGTCTTAATGTAAACATACTCGCCCACCAGGGAACTTGCTCTGGACAGATCCGTGCTTGCGGCCATGTTCTGCATCTGCTCAACCTGCGAAAACTGTGCATACTGAGAAATGTACTCCGTGTTGGAGGTGGGCTCCAGGGGATCCTGGTACTGCATCTGCGCCACCAGAAGCTGCAGGAACGCGTCCTTGTCCATGCCATCAGTACTTGTTTTTGATTTATTCTTTAATGAATTCTGCGATGCGGTTTCGACGATCTTACCGTCTTCCACCGGTGCAAATAATGCCATATATGTTCTCCTTTCTCTATGCGGTATAATCCACCGTATTTCCGTTGGCTATCATAATATCCTTCGCCAGCGCGTCTTCCTCCTCCATATCCTCCGGCAGAAGAGAATCATTCAGGTTGATTCTCCTTACGCGCCCTTTCTTTGCAGACTCCTGCTCCTGTCCGCCGCCTCTTCTTCCCTGCTCCAGGTTCTGTTCAAACTGGTGGGTCTGGACGGTGACCTCTATGGCCTCAACCTTAACCCCCTGCTCCTCAAACCGCTCCTGAAGCTGAACCATCTGGCTTTCCAGGGCTGCCTTCACCGCCTCATTCTGGGTGATAAAGTTTGCTGTCACAACGCCGCCCTTTGATGCTATCTGAACCTGCAGCGTACCCAGACTTGCAGGATGAAGCTGCATCTCCATGGTGGACATATCAGCCTTCAGATTGACTTTCATGTAGTCCATAATCTGACGCATAATGTTCTGGGTATCCGTATCCCAGGCGCTTTCCGTGCGGTCAGCCTGCTGAACCTGAGGTTCATACTGCTCAGCCTTAAGGTTCTGGGCAAACAGATTCAATCCCTGCTCCCTGCCGCCTTCATGCCGGTTGTCTTTTTGATTCCGGTTCCCGTCAGTGCCCTCGTTTTTTTGGGTTTGTTCCGATGCATTCTGCTCCGCAGGTCGAACAGCCTCAAAGTTCTCTTTCGGCTCTCTCTCCGTATCTTCTGTCTGCTTCGGAGATTCTTCCGCTACCGGCGGAATTGTCTCATCCGTCACTTCCACAACAGGGA
>CAMWJV010000099.1 GCA_947174665.1 uncultured Lachnospiraceae bacterium | reverse complement strand
TAGATATATCATGAAATGATTCCTCCTTTTACAAGGGCAGCGATTGCCGCTTAAGAGCCAAATGTCATTCAAACATCAGTAACTGCAATTATTGTAGCATAACCGGCCTGTCTGTGCCAGCTGTTTTTCAGAATACGAGTGCAGAAAGACCGATGTTGTGGTATAATGACCAAAAGTAATAAATGTAAGAAGGGAGTGCAGTAATAAATGGCAGAGGAATTGAAGGACAGGAAAGACATACCGGAGGAACTGACATGGGACTTGTCGCAGATATATGCTTCCGAGGAGGACATGTTCCGGGATGTGGAGGAAGTAAAGCGGCTGGCAAAGCATATTGAGGAGACCTATAAGGGGAAACTGGACACTCCGGAGCAGATTGAGGCTTGCGTTACCGAGTACCGCAGGCTGGAAGAGTTGATGACTCTGGTGGGAAATTACTGTAACCTGGCGGTGGAAGTGGATTATTATGACAACTACAACCAGCAGCGCATGGGAAAAATAGGCCGCATGGGGGATGAGATCAACAGCCGTTTAAGTTTTGTGCGCAGTGAGATCATGGAGCAGCCGGATGAGACTATCAGGAGCGCCATTGAAATAAGCAGCGGCAATAAATATTATCTGCAGGATGTTCTGCGGGACAAGGCTCACAGGCTTCATCCGGAGGCGGAACGGGTGATGTCCGCGCTGGGACGCAGCATCTACGGAACGCCCTATGAGATTTATAATATTACCAAGCTTGCGGACATTAAATTTGCCCCCTTTACCGTGAACGGAAAGGAGTATCCTTTGGGCTATACTTTGTTTGAGGACGATTACGAGTATGAGCCGGATACGGCGGTGCGCCGGGCCGCATTTGCAGCTTTCTCCCAAAAGATCAGAGAGTATGAGAATGTGACAGCCACGGCATACAATGCCAACGTCCAGACTGAAAAGGTGCTGGCGAAGCTCAGGGGTTTTGACTCTGTGTTTGACTATCTGCTCTATGAACAGAAGGTGGGCAGGGAGCTTTATGACCGCCAGATCGATCTGATCACGGAAAAGCTGGCTCCACATATGAGAAAGTATGCGAAGCTGATTCAGAAGGTACACCATTTGGATAAGATGACCTTTGCGGATCTGAAGCTGCCGGTGGATCCCGGTTATACGCCGGAGGTTACCATTGAGAAATCAAGGGAATACATAGAAAAGGGACTTGCCGTTCTGGGCGGGGATTATGTGGAAATGGTGCGCACGGCATACCGCGATCGGTGGGTAGACTTTGCGCAGAACAAGGGAAAATCCACGGGTGGTTTCTGTGCCAGTCCTTATGGCAGTCATTCCTACATACTGATGACCTGGAACAACAAGATGTCGGACGTGTTTACCCTGGCTCATGAGCTGGGACATGCAGGTCATTTCAAAATCTGCAACAGCACTCAGTCCATTTTTGACACAAATGTGTCCACCTATTTCGTGGAAGCGCCGTCCACCATGAACGAACTGCTGATGGCACATTATCTGATGAAGACCAGCGAGGATAAGCGCTTTAAGCGCTGGGTGCTGTCCTGCATGGTGGGCAACACCTATTACCATAATTTTGTGACTCATCTTCTGGAGGCGGCTTACCAGAGAGAGGTTTACAAACTGGTGGATGCCGGTGAGAGTGTTCAGGCGGAGCAGCTGAGCGGTATTATGCGCAGCACTCTGGAAAAATTCTGGGGTGATGCAGTGGAGATAAACGAAGGTGCGGAGCTGACCTGGATGCGCCAGCCCCACTACTATATGGGACTGTATTCCTACACCTACAGCGCGGGACTTACCGTTGCTACTCAGGTCTGCAAGCGCCTGGAGAATGAGGGGGAAGCCGTTGCGGAGGACTGGAAGAAGGTGCTGGCCGCAGGGAGTACTCTGGATCCTGTGGGGCTTGCCGCTCTGGCGGGAATTGACATCGCAACGGATGCGCCTCTGCTGGATACCATTGAAACCATCGGTTCCATGATTGATGAGATATGTGAACTGACAGAGGAACTTTGAGGATATGGGTGACATATTTTGCGGCTGAAAATGCCGGGCCAATGAGTTGGCTCGGCATTTTCCACGGTAGAACAATCGGTTGCACAGTTCTTTCCGCACTACTCATCATCTTCTTCCGTGATCCCCGGGCGGACAGTGATGCCGTTGACTACGACTCCGCCGTCCAGGCGGATGACAAGACACTGCTGTCCGCCTATGTTCCGGGTTTCGATGAGATCGGTGCGGTCAGGGCTGACCTTGATGACAACGTCGGGAGTCTTGACCTCGAAGGTTCGTGTGTTCATAACATTGCTGGCAAGCAGAGAGGCCGTCTCTCCTGCGGTTTCATCGTATCGCATATCAAAATTTTCCAGCTTTTCATTGGAAACGCCGCTGTCGGCAAGTATGGTTTTTACTTCCCTTCTGTCCAGTACAAGGGGTTCCGGTTCCTCTTTGTGTTCCTCTGCCATTTCGGTCAGTTTGTCATGGATATTTTTGACTATTTCAATATCGCAGTCCTCTCCCAGAGTTTCTTCGATCAGAGCCTGGAAGGTTTCTTTCTGATTGCCTGCTGACAGGGGCAGAGGGCAGCCTAAGAGTTCGCTCACAAATCCGTCTTTCAGCTCCTCGGGGTCTTTGGAGTAGTAGAGGGTACTGTGGAGGTCGCAGCTGCGGTCAGTGAACGCCGGGAAGAGGAAACCTGTATCCGGAAGTCCTACCACCCAATCGCGGATGCGGTTTCGGAAGGTATTTTCCGCCGCGTCATAGGACAGTCCGGGCTTGGACAGTTCCACGGGGCAGATACATGTCAGCAGATATTCATAGATTTCGTCGGAGGCATCCTCCATTTCAATTCCGTCTCTGGTGCGCCCGGGCACATCATAGACATCGTGCACCACCAGGATCAGGTAATTTCCTACAAATTCATAGTTGGCGATAATTCTGTCATAAAATTCCTCCAGCAGAGCGTCATCCTTAAGTTTGCTGTCCCTAAGGCGCAGCAGGAACTCATGGGTGCCGCCTTCCTCCTCGCTGTTCAGGGGGAAGTCAAGAGTCAGCAGATTCTTGCCCAGAGTGCCGGACAGTGTCTTGCGCAGAATCTCAAAGTATTTGAACATCTCCTCCTCCGGAAGTGCCAGAAATGCCTGTTTCAATTCTGTCTTTTTATTCTTCTCGCCGTCCACATAACAGCCGCAGATGCGGGTGATGGAGCAGTTCTTCGGGGTGAGGAGCTTTTTGATTTCGGAAATATCCTGTTTTGTCATATTATATGTACCTCTTTCATTTGAAGTTGTAACTTAACTTGTTAATAGGCATTATATCACAGCCGGGAAAGGCCGGGCAAGTCTCCGGTGATGCAGAAGGCAGCAGGAATGAAAGCTGTTTTTATTCCTCTAATCCTTCATATATTCCCAGAAACGCAAGTGTAGGCTCGGTTCTGGAGTCTGTGATCTTTATTCGGATACGCTTTGTGACCACATTTTTCAGGGGAACGATACGCTTGTAGCCTATGACGGTTCCACGGTAAACTTTAGTAAATCCGCCGTCAAGTTCCGCTTCGACGGTAAAATTTTCCACCCGCTGGCTGCAAAGAATATTTTCCTTTAAAACAATGCAGCCCACTGTGACGGGACTGCTCCATTCCGCGATAATTTCGGCGGTGGTTCTGTCCTTTGAGGAAATAAAGTATTCAATGTAGTCATCAGTTCTTGCCGCCTCAATATTGCCGCTGTCACAGGAGAGAACGGCATCCCCCAGGAGATTGGTGCGGAACGTATTCCGGATATATTCTCCAAGCTCCGCAAGCCGTTTTACGTCATTTTCATGAAACAGGCCATCGCGGTTCGGCGGGATATTCAGCAAAAACGTTGCGTTGCCGCCCACGGAATTGTTGTAGATATGCACAAGCTCCTCCAGGCTGCGTACTCTGTCATCTTCGCTTTCATGCCAGAACCAGCCCGGACGGATAGAGGTGTTCACTTCTGCGGGATACCATATCAGCTTATTCTCGTTTTCCAATACGGCGCGGCTTCCGAGATCGCTGTCCCTTGCGTCAACCTTTCGCTGACGGAATTCCTCATCATCGCTGTGCTGGCTCTTTTCCGAAATGATCTCGCTGTCCTTTGCTCTTTCGGGAACAACGCTCCATTCCGAAACACGGGTGTGCCCTGCTTCGTTTCCGCACCAGCGTATATCGGGGCCGCATACGGAAATACAGGCGTTCGGCTGAAGCGTTCGTATTACGCTGTAGTATCTTTCCCAATCATAATACTGCTTTTTGCCGTTGGGCCCCTCGCCGCATGCGCCGTCAAGCCATACGGAAAAGACCTCACCGTAATCTGTCAGCAGTTCGGTAAGCTGTCCCACAAAGAAATCATCGTAAGCCCGGCCCTGACCGTAAAGAGGGCAGTTTCTGTCCCACGGGGAGAGATAGACGCCGAATTTAATTCCGTGTTTTTTGCAGGCTGAAGCTGTTTCCCTTACAACATCCCCGCGTCCGTTCTTCCAGGTCGAAGCCGCAACGGTGTGTTTTGTATACCTGCTCGGCCACAGGCAGAAGCCGTCATGGTGCTTGCAGGTGAGGATCAGGCCTCTCATTCCGGCGGATTTTACAGCTTTTACCCATTGCCCGGGATCAAGTCTTTCGGGATTGAAAATCAACGGACTTTCCGACCCGTCGCCCCATTCCCTGTCCGTAAAGGTATTTACGGTAAAGTGCACAAATGCATAGAATTCAAGCTGCTGAAACCGGAACTGTCTTTCATGCGGCACAATTTTCGTAAGCCTCTCATCGTAAGTCATGATTTCCTCCCAAAAATTTATTTGGTAACATTATACACTTCTTTATACCTGGCGGAAAGGATTTTGCGGTGAAAAAAGTTGCTTTATTTGTCAGCTTTGATATAATGATGGCATGGCAACACAAAAGTAATATATCGATAAGGTGACTGACCGATAAAAGAAAGGACAAGCTGCATATGAGTAAGGGTAAAGGAAAAGAGAAGGGTTTTATTGCGGAATTTAAGAAGTTCATCACCCGTGGCAATGTGATGGATATGGCAGTGGGTGTGATCGTGGGAGGCGCGTTCACCTCTATCGTGACCTCGCTGAACCAGGATATACTGACCCCCATTCTGGCAATTTTCGGCGGGACGGACTTCAGCTATCTGACACTGACCTTGGGTAAGGGTGAGGGCGCGCCGGTTCTCAATTACGGGAATTTTATTACAGCTGTAATTAATTTCCTGATCACGGCGATGGTGATTTTCCTGATGATCAAACTGATCAATAAGGTGGGCGATAAGCTGAGCCACAAAGAGGAAGAGAAGCCTAAGGCCCCCACTACGAAAAAGTGTCCTTTCTGTATGAGTGAAATTGCCATCGAGGCCACAAGATGCCCTCATTGTACTTCAAAACTGGACGAAGCCTGAAAAGCGGAGATTACACGAAATGGCTCAGGGGAAAATACGAAAAAAGTGCATATGTACAGCCGCGGGCTTTTGTATACTCTGTCTTTTGACGGGCTGCGGAGGAATCGGAGAGAAAACGGCCAATGCCACGCAGATGATACAGAATCTCGATTATGAGGGCGCGCTGGAGGAACTGGCGGCAGCTGAGGAAGCAGGTGAGAACCTGAGGTTGATTGAACGTTCCAGGGGAATCGCCTACATGGGGCTTACGGACTACGGCCAGGCCGCGGAAGCCTTTTTGCGCTCCCTTGCACACAGCAACGGCTTTTTGCAGAATATAGATTTTGACACCAATTACTATCTCGCTGCCGCCTATACAAAGGATGGCCGGTACAGTGAGGCGGAGGATGCATATAACGCTATTCTGGCGCTGCGGCCTGATGAGGAGGATGCGTACTTCCTGCGGGGGAATGTGCGGATGAATCTGGGGAATTTTCAGGGGGCAAAAGAGGACTTTGACAAGGTTCTTTCCATGGATGCCAGAAATTATGACAGGCTGATAGAAATTTATGAGATACTGGCATATTTCGGTTACAAAGAGGATGGGCAGGAGTACCTGCAGACAGCTCTTGCCGCCGGAGACAAGAAAATTAGCAATTTTTCCAGAGGGCGCATTTATTACTATCAGGGAGAATATCAGAAGGCATGTCTTGCGCTGGAGGAAGCCAGAGGAGAGGGCAGTGCTGAAAGCTATCTCTATCTGGGGCGTGCCTATGAAGCTACAGGGGACTACAACTATGCCGCCAGCGTTTACACCAGCTACCTTGGACAATATGAGGCGAATGCGGAGGTTTATAACCAGCTGGGACTCTGCGAGATGGCAAAAGGTGAGTATGCCAAGGCGCTGGAAGCGTTTCAGGCGGGAATGCAGCTTGAGAACAGTACCATGATGCAGGCACTGTCCTTCAATGAAATTGCGGCATATGAGTATTTGGGAGAATATGAGCGTGCCTACGTGCTGATCAACAATTATTTGAAAAACTATCCTGACGACCAGCAGGCCCGCAGGGAGTATGACTTTCTTTCGACGAGATAATACGGCCGGGAGGAGTAAAACTTCCTGTCAGTGAGATAGTTTTGCCTGCAGAAATTTTGCATATTCTATGAGATGATTTACGGTGCTGCTGTCAAAGGTGAGCACCGTATTTATAATGTCCGATACTGTATATTCGTCGGAGATGGGCTGGTTCAGAACTTCGGGGGTGCCGCGGCAGGCAGTACGTCCCAGGAGATAATCTGTTGCCACGCCGAAATAATCAGCCAGCCGGCAAAGTGTTGCGAGGTCAGGTGAATGGACGTTGTTCTCGTAGTTGGAGATAGTTCCGATGGATACCTGCAGGTAGGCGGCAGCGTTGATTGTTTTGTTTGAATTATTTAATTATTTTGTGCAGAAAGATACAATATATTCCGCTTTGTAAAAAAATGTACCACCATATCTTGTATCTCTCGTTGACTTGCCATCCAAATAATGCTATAATAGATACAGCGCGGTTTTGCCGCAAGGATATGCAGGGAGGTTTTGTATGCAGGTTATTAAGAGAAACGGGGAAAGAGCTGACTTTACGCTTACAAAAATTAACGATGCCATTATGAAAGCATTTCATGCCACTCAGATGAGCTATACAAATGACATTATTGATTTACTTGCATTGCGTGTGACGGCTGATTTCCAGGGTAAAGTAAAGGATGACGGAGTCCATGTAGAGGATATTCAGGACAGTGTAGAACGTGTCCTGGGACAGGCCGGTTACGAGGAAGTGGCAAAGGCATACATCCTGTACCGCAAACAGCGGGAGAAAATGCGTACTATGACCTCCACAATTCTGGATTACAAAGAGGTTGTGAACGGTTATGTAAAGGTGGAAGACTGGCGGGTCAAGGAGAATTCTACCGTTACCTATTCCGTAGGCGGACTGATCTTAAGCAATTCCGGTGCCGTTACCGCCAATTACTGGCTGTCAGAGATTTACGACGAAGAGATTGCCGAGGCACACAGGAATGCGGACATTCATATCCATGACCTTTCCATGCTCACCGGATACTGTGCAGGCTGGTCTCTGAAGCAGTTGATCCAGGAAGGGCTTGGGGGAATCACGGGCAAGATTACTTCCGCTCCGGCGAGACATCTTTCCGTGCTCTGCAACCAGATGGTCAATTTCCTGGGAATCATGCAGAATGAGTGGGCGGGTGCTCAGGCGTTTTCCTCTTTTGATACTTATCTTGCGCCTTTTGTCAAGGTGGACAATCTGGGCTACGGCGAGGTAAAAAAATGCATTGAGGCTTTTGTTTACGGCGTGAATACGCCCAGCCGCTGGGGCACTCAGGCTCCCTTCTCCAACATTACTCTGGACTGGACGGTGCCGGATGATCTGGCAGAACTGCCGGCGATTGTGGGTGGCCGGGAGATGAACTTTAAATATAAGGACTGTAAGCCGGAGATGGACATGGTCAACAGGGCGTTTATTGAGACCATGATTGAGGGCGATGCCAATGGAAGAGGGTTCCAGTATCCCATTCCCACCTATTCCATCACAAGGGATTTTGACTGGTCCGACACAGAAAATAACCGACTTTTGTTTGAGATGACGGCAAAGTACGGAACACCGTATTTTTCCAATTATATTAACTCGGATATGCAGCCCAGTGATGTGCGGAGCATGTGCTGCCGTCTTCGTCTTGACCTGAGGGAACTCAGGAAAAAAACGGGCGGATTTTTCGGCTCCGGTGAGAGTACGGGCAGCGTGGGCGTTGTCACTATCAATCTGCCCAGAATCGCATATCTGTCCTCTGATGAAGATGATTTTTTTACAAGGCTAAACCATATGATGGATGTGGCTGCCCGTTCCCTGAGAATCAAGAGGGGAGTCATCTCCAAGCTGCTTGATGAGGGGCTGTATCCGTATACCAGGCGTTATCTGGGGTCCTTTGAGAATCATTTTTCCACCATTGGGCTTATCGGCATGAACGAGGTGGGGCTGAACGCCAACTGGCTTCGGGATGACATGACAAGTCCAAAGACTCAGGAGTTTGCCAAAAAGGTGCTGAACCATATGCGCAGCCGTCTCTCCGACTATCAGGAGCAGTACGGTGATCTGTACAATCTGGAGGCTACTCCTGCGGAGAGTACCACCTACCGTCTGGCGAAGCATGACAAGAAGCGCTGGCCTGCAATAAAGACGGCAGGAAAGCCGGGGGATACGCCATATTACACCAATTCCTCTCATTTGCCGGTGGACTATACCACTGACATTTTTGATGCGCTGGATATTCAGGATGAGCTGCAGACTCTGTACACTTCCGGAACGGTGTTTCATGCCTTTTTGGGTGAGAAGCTTCCTGACTGGAAAGCGGCTGCTTCTCTGGTGCGCAAGATTGCCGAGAACTACAGGCTGCCTTATTATACTTTGTCTCCTACTTACTCCATCTGCAAGACCCACGGTTATCTTGCGGGAGAGGTGAAGACCTGCCCTCATTGCGGGGAGGGGACGGAGGTTTACAGCCGTATCACAGGCTACTACCGTCCTGTGCAGAACTGGAATGACGGCAAGCTGCAGGAATATGCAAACCGCACAGAGTATGACATTGAAAATTCTGTTCTGAAGCGTCCCACAAGAAGTATTGTCACGCTGTCCAATTTTGCGGAGGAGCCCCGGGTGGAGGTGGAGCAGCCCAGGGATGTCAGATATCTGTTTACCACAAAGACATGCCCTAACTGTAAGCTGGCGAAAGAATATCTGAAGGGTGTGCATTATGTGGCCATTGACGCGGAGGAGAATATAGAGCTGGCAGGCCGTTACGGAGTGATGCAGGCACCGACACTGGTGGTAGTGAACGGTGACAGCCAGAAAAAGTATGTTAATGCATCCAATATTAAAAAATATGCAGAGCAGTTGAATGGGGTCTTAGTGTGAAGAAAATCACTAAGCTCAAAAGGACTTCGCTAAGTGATTTTACGCTCTGAAGGGCAGAGCTTCTTCACACGCAAATTTGTGCCTTTGGCCCAAATTCGCAGATCGCAGAAAGGCATGGTGATTTGGATGATAAATAAATTGATTGCAAAAATTCGGGAGACGAACGCTCCTATTGTGGTGGGGCTGGATCCCATGTTGAAATATGTGCCGGAGCATATAAAGCAGAAGGCGTTCGGGGAATATGGCGAGACCCTGGAGGGTGCAGCGGAGGCGGTCTGGCAGTATAATAAGGGAATAGTGGACGCAGTGTATGACCTGATTCCCGCAGTGAAGCCTCAGGTTGCCATGTATGAACAGTTCGGCATTCCGGGTATGATTGCATTTAAGAAGACTGTGGACTATTGCAGGGAAAAAGGGCTGGTAGTCATCGGTGATGTCAAAAGGGGAGACATTGGTTCCACTTCAGAAGCTTATGCTGTTGGGCACCTGGGCAGGGTTCAGGTTGGAGGTAATTCTTGTGCAGGCTTTGACGAGGACTTTGTGACCGTGAATCCTTATCTGGGTTCCGATGGCGTGAAGCCTTTTACCAAAGTGTGTGCTCAGGAGAAGAAAGGTATCTTTGTTCTGGTGAAGACATCTAATCCCAGCAGCGGAGAGTTTCAGGACAGGCTGATTGACGGCAGACCCCTGTACGAGCATGTAGGGGAGCAGGTGGCGGCCTGGGGCGCCGAGTGTATGCCGGAGAGCGGAGATTACAGCTATGTGGGAGCAGTGGTGGGAGCCACTTACCCTGAGCAGGGAAGGATTTTGAGAAAGGTGATGCCGAAGGCGTTCATCCTGGTGCCGGGATATGGGGCGCAGGGCGGGAAGGGTGCCGATCTGGTGCACTTCTTTAACGAGGACGGGCTGGGGGCCATTATCAGTTCCTCAAGGGGTATCATTGCTGCATATCAGCAGGAGCAATACGCAAAGTACGGGCCGGAGGCATATGCAGACGCTTCCAGAGCGGCAGTGCTGGATATGAGGGAAGACATTGCAAAGGCTCAGCAGCGTTCTTCATGATTACAGGAGACGGGAGGATGACAGAATGAATATAGTGTGTCTGGATTTGGAGGGAGTGCTGGTGCCTGAGATCTGGATTGCTTTTGCGGAGGCAAGCGGCATTCCGGAGCTGAGGAGGACCACTCGGGACGAGCCGGATTACGATAAGCTGATGCGGTGGCGCATCGGTATTCTGAAGGAGCACGGTCTGGGGCTGAAGGAGATTCAGGACACCATCGCCACCATCCAGCCTCTGCCGGGAGCAAAGGAATTTCTGGATGAGTTGAGAAGCATTTCTCAGGTTATTATCATCAGCGATACTTTTACACAGTTTGCTTCGCCGCTCATGGAGAAGCTGGGCTGGCCTACCATATTCTGCAACTCTCTGGAGGTGGCGGAGAATGGTGAGATCACAGGCTTTAAAATGCGGATTGAAAATTCCAAGCTGACCACAGTGCGGGCACTTCAGTCCATCGGCTATGATACCATTGCCAGTGGGGACAGCTACAACGATCTGGCTATGATTCAGGCCGGAAAGGCGGGCTTTCTGTTCAGAACCACGGATAAGATCAAGGCGGACTATCCGGAATTGCCCGCGTTTGATGACTACGGGGAACTGCTGGCGGCTATCAAAGCTGCACTGTAAATTTACTAAACATTACCGGGGCTGCGCAGGCGTGGCCCCGGTATTATTATGGATTGGCAGGGCATTGAAGGACTTTCTCTGCGAAAAGCTTTCCACAGTAGTTTCGAAACCGAAAATGCCTCATTGACGTGTCCTGGAACATGTGATAGGATTCATAAAACGAAACTTAACGAAAGTTGATGGTGCCATGTTTATTTATACCAGAGAATTTGATGAGCAGCATGAGTATACAGGACGGGATCTGGGATCTGCCTGCGGAGAGAGTGGGACGGTATTCAAGCTTTGGGCTCCTCTTGCGGAGAGTGTGGAACTGTGCCTATATGGGAGAAACGGGGATGCAGAGCGGCAAGACGGCTCCGCAACAGTAGAACCGGAAGAAACTTTTTTTATGAAAAAAGGAGATAGGGGAGTCTGGCAGCTGGATTTTCAGAAGAATCTGCATGGAACCTACTACGATTATCGTGTCCGGACGGAAGGTAAATCGGTGCAGAGCGCCGATCCTTATGCAAAAGCCTGCGGCTGTAACGGCCGGCGCAGCATGGTGGTGGATTTGGAACGGACAGATCCGGAAGGCTTTAGGCAGGATGCGCCGCCTGAGGCAAATGAAGAGACTGTTATTTATGAACTGCATGTGAAGGATTTCTCCTATGACCCTGACTGCGGCATCCCGAACCGATTCCGGGGAAAATATAAAGCTTTTACCCTTCCGGGCAAAGGAGAGGAGCCGGGGCAGGCGGCTGCCGGCATCACATATTTGCGGCAGCTCGGCGTGACCCATGTGCATCTGCTTCCCATTTTTGATTTCGGGTGGCTGGACGAGGCGGGAGATGACAGGCAGTTTAACTGGGGCTATGACCCGGTGAATTTCAATGTTCCGGAGGGTTCTTTTGCCACGGATGTGACCGATGGCACTGTGCGCATCCGGGAGTGTAAAGAAATGGTTCAGGCGCTTCATCGGGCGGGAATCCGGGTGATAATGGATGTAGTATACAATCACATGTATGAGAAGGATTCCTGGTTTGAGCGGACTGTCCCCGGATATTACTGCAGAAGGTGGGAGAACGGAGAACTGTCCGATGGCTCGGCCTGCGGAAACGATATAGCAGCGGGACGCGCCATGGTGGATAACTATATTGCCGACTCCGTGCTCTACTGGGCCAGAGAATATCACATAGACGGCTTCCGCTTTGATTTGATGGGATTGCTTACCACGGAGCTGATGAATCGTATTCGAAGGGAACTGGACGCGGAGTTTGGACCGGGGGAGAAGCTGTTGTACGGCGAGCCCTGGCGTGCAGGTAATTCCCCCATGGAGAAGGGCACTCACCCGGTGTTGAAAGAAAACATAGATAAGCTGCCGGATTCCATCGCCATATTTTCGGATGATACCAGGGATTTGATAAAGGGGGATGTGTTTGTGGCTGAGGAACCCGGTTTTGTCAACGGTGGTAAAGGGCTGGAGGAGAGGCTGCTTCACGCCGTCACGGGATGGCGGGACAATGCAGAGGGATTTCGTCCAAACAGCTGCAGCCAGATAGTCAACTACATTTCCGCACATGACAATTTTACCCTGTGGGATAAGCTGCTTATCACCATGGAGGGTAAGGAGGGCTTAAGGAGGGAAGCGGATTACCTGGAACCTAGGCCGGAAATTCTTGCGGCAAACAAGCTGGCTGCGCTTATCTGCTTTACCTGCCAGGGGAATTTGTTCCTGCAGGCGGGTGAGGAGTTCGGACGCACGAAATTCGGGGATGACAACAGCTACCGTTCGGATCCGGAGGTCAATATGCTTCGGTGGAGGCAGACGGAGCGCTTCCGGGAACTGGTGAAATACTATAGGGGGCTGATCTCCCTGCGCCGGAAGCTGCCGGGGCTGTGCGACAAGTCCCGGGATGCCTGGAGACGGATACAGGACCAGACCGTTCATGATCGGGGAGTGGTATCATTTCGTGTGGATAATCGCGTCAGGACGGAAGGCGGTGAGACAGCCTGGGAGGAATTGCTGATATATTACAATGCGTCAGGCAAAAGCTTTCCGGTGGAGCTGCCCGGAACGTCAGATGTATCGGATGCGCGGCAGAAAACGGAATACCGGGAGAACTCGGAGGCGGAATGGGAAATCCTGGCAGATGACATCTGTGCGGACTGTCAAAAACCTGTGGCGGGTAAACCGGAGGTGAAAGCCTGCAGTGGAATGATACTGGGAAAAAGAGCTTAAAAATTCATCATTTTTAACAAATAAAAAACGTTTTCCAAACGGGAAATATGTAATTGGGGCAGAGAATAAATATGCTGTCACTAAACTTTTTTAGTGTTTTTTTCGGAGAGACTTCAGCATAGTGCGGATTTATGCACTTAGGGCTGTAAAAAAAGCCGAAAAAAGAAAATAATTTAGTTTCGAAACTTTTAGAAAAAAAGGTTCGATAAAGGAAGAAATTTGCACAAAAAGCATCAAGTTTTTATAAATTTTTGTAAGAACTGCACAAAGACAGGGTTGACGATAAGAAAAACCTATGCTAACATTAAATCAAGATGCATCCGGCAGCAATGTATTGCCGGCAGGGAAACAG
>CAMWJV010000098.1 GCA_947174665.1 uncultured Lachnospiraceae bacterium | reverse complement strand
TAATGTCCACTTTGTGAGATGATTTATCTGTTTGGACGTGGTATGCTTATAGCATGAAAAAATGTCAAGAGGGCCTTCGCGGGAGCATTGGAATCCTGCGGGGGCTTTCTTTATGCCGAAGGAGGTGAGAGCGATGCCAAGGAAACCGAAGAGGCCGTGTTCCTTCCCCGGATGCCCGAAGCTGACAGAGGGGCGGTTCTGTGAGGAGCATGAGAAGCAGGAGAACCGCCGCTACGAGAAGTACGACCGTGACCCGGCTGTACGCCGTAGGTATGGCAGGGCGTGGAAACGAATCCGTGACCGCTATGCCGCAAAGCACCCATTCTGTGAGGAGTGTTATAAGAAAGGGATGCTGCATCCTGTGGAGGAAGTACACCACAAGCTGCCGCTGGCAGAGGGCGGCACCCATGACGAGGGAAACCTCATTTCATTGTGTCAGTCCTGCCATGCGAGGATCCATGCGGAGCGCGGAGACAGGTGGCACGGCCATTAATTTACCATGTGCGGGTCTTTTGTGGAGATTCCTGCCAGCCGGGAGGGGCGGGTGGAATCTCCACAAGGGACCCGCCGGGGAACGGGCGCGGGGTCAAACGCATAAAAACCGGAAATCAAACGGGGGATTGCCCCTTTTTCATTTTCCGCATTTTAAAGGCTTTCCGTGGCGCTGCGGCGTTTGATTTCCGCAGCATTTTTCAAAAGAAATCAAAGAAACGGGGTGAGGGGAGTGGCAAAGGACGGAAGCAACCGGGGCGGAGCAAGGCCGGGCGCAGGGCGCAAGAGGAAGGCGCTCACGGAGAAAATCAGCGAGGGCAGGACGGCGGCGGTCATGCTGGAGCCTGCCGAGCTGGAGGGCGTGGATGTGCCGCCCGTGAAGGACTTCCTGAAATCCCCGCAGAAGAGCGGGCGGGAGCTGGTGGCGGAGGAGGTCTATAATGAAACCTATGTCTGGCTGAAAGCAAGGGGATGTGAAAAGCTGGTCACCGTGCAGATGGTGGAGCAGTACGCCATGAGCGTGTCCCGGTGGATACAGTGCGAGGAGATTGTGTCCTCCACGGGCTTCTTGGCAAAGCACCCGACCACGGGGGCTGCCATCGCTTCCCCTTATGTCACCATGAGCCAGTCCTACATGAAGCAGACCAATTACTGCTGGATGCAGATATACCAGATCGTGAAGGAAAACTGTTCGGTGGAATTCCAGGGGAACACGCCCCAGGATGATGTGATGGAACGGCTGCTCCGTGCGAGGAAAGGGGTGTAGGTTTATTTGCAGATTGGCAAATAAAGCTGAAACGGATTTATTTTCTGTAAAAGTCTTGATAATTATCTCATCGGTGCTATAATGTAATGATTTAGCAAATTAATGCTGAATGGGCGGCTTGGGAATAAATGAAAAACACAAAGGAGTGAAAAGCTATGCAACATGATTTCCGTTATATTTCCAAGAATGACCCCAAAGTAAAAAAAGCCTATAATGACATCCTGAATATCCTCAAGGAAGCCCAGAACCTGGTAAGAAAGAAGTTTACATTCAGGTTTGATGTGGTGGGCAGTTATAAACGGAATATGATAACCTATGATGCAAAATCAAATGTGGGGTATGATTTCGATTTTAACATTGAGGTTAATGATGGAAACGGCAGGTATAAGCCAAAACAGCTAAAGAATATGCTTCAAAATGCAATAGATGCTGTTTGTGTGAAATACGGATATGATCATCCAGAGGATTCAACACGCGTCTTGACAGTCAAGATGAAGAACAGGAAAAAATCCTGCATTCTCCATAGCTGTGATTTCGCAATCGTAAACAACTACATTGACGATGACGGGTACGAAGGCCAGGAATATATCCATAATGATAAGCACGGGAACTATACATGGTGTGAGCAGCCGGAAGGATATTATATGCTGCCGGATAAAATTGACTGGATCAAAGAGAACGACCTATGGGATGTTATGCGGAAGTTATACATTGAGAAGAAAAATGGAAATAATGATCCGAATGTGCATTCAAGGACTATCTTCGCTGTAACTGTTCACGAGATATGTCAGAAATTCGGGTTTTATGAAGAAGAGAATTAAATAAAGATGTGGCAATTTAATTAATGCCGTCCAGCAGAAATGTTGGGCGGTTTTTCTATGTAATTTTTGGAGGTGGAGATGAAGACCACGACTGATATGCAGCTTGTTCCTGTTGACAGCCTGATACCTTATGTAAATAATGCGCGGACGCACTCGCCGGAGCAGCTTGTGAAGCTCCGCTCATCCCTACGGGAGTTCGGCTTCATCAACCCGGTCATCATCGACCGGGATTTCAATGTCATCGCGGGGCATGGCAGGATCGCGGCGGCGAAGGAGGAAGGGATTACGGAAGTCCCATGTGTGTTTGTGGACTATCTGACGGAGGCGCAGAAGAAAGCCTACATCCTTGCGGATAACCGCATGGCCCTGGATGCCGGGTGGGATGAGGAGCTGCTCCGCATCGAGATTGAAAGTCTGCAGGGCGCGGATTTTGATGTATCTTTGACAGGCTTCGGTGAGGATGAGATTGCAGACCTCTTTGCCGGGGACGGTGAGAAAGATGTGAAAGATGATGGTTTCGACCTCTCCGCGGCGCTGGAGAAAGCGGCGTTCGTGGAGAGGGGCGATATCTGGACGGTGGGCAGACACAGGCTGATGTGCGGTGACGCCACCAGCGCGGAGGATGTGGCGGCGCTCATGGACGGGAAGAAGGCGAACCTCATCGTGACGGATCCGCCGTATAATGTCGCTTTCAAGAGCGGCAGCGGCCTTTCCATCCAGAACGACAGCATGAAGGGGGATGACTTCTACACATTTCTGTACAATTCGTTCTCATGCATGGTGGAGCATCTGGAAAGCGGCGGCGCGGCTTATGTGTTCCATGCGGACACGGAGGGGCTGAATTTCCGTAAGGCTTTCGTGGATGCGGGGTTCCACCTTGCCGGGGTGTGCATATGGGTGAAGAATTCCCTGGTGCTTGGGCGCTCGGACTACCAGTGGCAGCATGAGCCTGTGCTGTACGGCTTTCTGAAGAACGGCAAACATCCGTGGTATTCCGACCGGAAGCAGACCACCATCTGGAACTACGACAAGCCCAAGCGGAATAAGAACCACCCGACCTCCAAGCCGCTCGATTTGCTCGGCTACCCGATCAGCAATTCCTCCCAGGAGAACGCCATCGTGCTGGACACCTTTGGCGGCAGCGGCTCCACGCTGATGGCGTGTGAGCAGACGAACCGCATCTGTTTCATGTGTGAGCTGGATGAAAAGTATGCATCTGTCATCCTGCGGAGGTATGTGGAGGATACCGGGGATTCGGCAAACGTGTATGTGGTGCGCGGTGGGGAGAAAATCCCGTACTCCGCACTGGTGAAGGAGGTGGAGACGGATGGATAACGGGAATACAGAAAAGAAACTTACCCTCGGCAGCCTTTTTGACGGCTCCGGGGGTTTTCCTTTGGGCGGGCTGCTTGTGGGCATCACCCCTCTGTGGGCTTCGGAGATTGAGCCGTTCCCCATCCGGGTGACCACGAAGCGGCTGCCGGATGTGAAGCACCTGGGAGATATTTCTGCAGTGGACGGTGCAGAGATTGACCCAGTGGACATCATCACATTCGGCTCACCCTGCACGGATATGTCGGTGGCCGGCAAGCGGGCGGGGCTTGGCGGGCAGCAGTCATGCCTGTTCTACCAGGCAATAAGAATCGTAAAGGAAATGAGGTGTGCAACAGATGGAAAATATCCAAGGTTTATCGTGTGGGAGAACGTCCCCGGCGCCTTCTCCTCCAACAAAGGGGAGGACTTCAAGGCAGTCCTCGAAGCGGTCTGCTCCGTCAAAGGCGAAGGTGTTCCTGTTCCTGGACCTCCAAAGGGGAAGTGGGCAAACGCAGGGAGCATCGTGGCAGACGGATTTTCCCTTGCATGGCGCGTCCTTGACGCACAATTTTGGGGAGTCCCCCAGAGAAGAAAACGCATCTACCTTGTCGCAGATCTTGCAGGCAGGAGTGCCGGAAAGGTATTATTTGAGTCCGAAGGCGTGTCTGGGTATTCTGCGGAGGGCTTCCGTGCGTGGCAAGGAGCTGCCGGAGGTGCTGCGGATTGCGCTGGAGCGGCAGGCGGCATCTGCCTGAACGACCAGGGCGGGCAGAGGATGGATGTGACGGATGATGTGGCCTGCACCCTGCGGGCGGAGGCGCACCACCCTCCGTGTGTGCTGGAGTCAGCAGGTTTCTGCACGGAGCATTCCGCACAGGCGAGGGGGATTGGGTACGGGGAGGAAACCTCGCCCACACTCCGTGCCGGGACCGTTCCGGCGGCGCTGGCTTTGGAGAACCATCCTGCGGACAGCCGTGTGAAGCTGTCGGAGGATGGGAAGGTGCAGACGCTGACATCCCGGATGGGGACGGGCGGCGGGAATGTGCCTATGGTCATGGATGCGGAAACGCCAAAGACACTGAAAATACGCTCCGGCTGTGAAGGCGGCGGGAAAGGCATACTTCTGCAGGAAGATAAATCGGCAACGCTCTCCTGCAACAATGACCAGACTGTTTTTGTGCCTTTCTGCAAGGGGATGCGCCCGCATTCCGCAGAGGAAGCGCCCACATGGAAGGGCGAGGAAGTGGCTAATACGCTGAACACATTTGATATCGGGGAAAACCGATGCAATGAACTGGTGGTGCAGGCATACGGCATCTGTTCCAAGGACAGCAACGCCATGAAATCTGATAACCCACACAGCGGATTCTATGAGGCAGACACTTCCCGGACGCTGGACGCAAATGGCGGGCATCCCGGATGCAACCAGGGTGGGATCGCAGTGGTGGCGGTGCAGGGTTCCATGATTGGCAGGGAGGATAAGAACGGGCCGCAGGGCAGCGGCGTGAATGAGGATGTGTCTTTCACGCTCAATGCCACGGACCATCATGCGGTGGCGTATCCGACCTACTGCACGAGCAAGAATTCCCATTTCACGCGGGCAGAAAAGGAACTGGCAAACACGCTGGTGGCTACGGATTATAAAGACCCGCCCGTCATCAATGATGTGCAGACGGCATCCGGCAAGGATGTGTTCGGCACACTTTCCGCAAGCATGGGTTCCAAGCAGTGGCTTGGCAACCAGGAGGCGTTCAGCGGGGACTACCATATTATGGAGCCGGAGTATATCGTCCGCAGGCTGACCCCTACGGAATGTGCAAGGCTGCAGGGCTTCCCGGACTGGTGGTGCAGCGGCCTTGGGACGGAAGAGCCAACGGAGGATGATCTTGCCTTCTGGCGGGAGGTCTTTGAAACCCACCGGAGGATCATGGGGACTTCCGCCAAGCCAAAGACCGATAAGCAGATCATCAAGTGGCTGAAAGAGCCGCATTCGGATTCTGCTGAATATAAGATGTGGGGCAACGGCGTCGCACTGCCGAATGTCTGTTTCGTGCTTTCGGGCATTGTGTATTACGCACAGTTCCCGGACTTTTTATTGTGACATTTTTTCCCACATACTGCTTGCTATTCCAGCCGCTTAGAGTGATTAATGTAGTACCGAAAAAGAAGGAGGAAAACACAATGGAAACAAGGTACAACGTAACAGGGGAAAAGCGGAAGGAAATGGTGGAGGTCATTTCCGGGGTCGTCGGGATGAGGGCGGTCTACATGAGGATGCCGACCTGCGCCTACGCCATCAGCAACATTACTGTAAGCAAAGACGGGACACTGGCATGGGATGGACGCACAGACAGCCGGACAATAGAAAAGGTAAAGGAAGCATTGGCGGCCGCAGGCTTCACTGCGGAGGAAACCGCAGAAGCGGCGCAGGAAGCCGAAACGGAGGAAGAAAGCGCGGATGCGGAAAACAATGCGGAGTCGCCGGAAAATGCGCCGCAGGGGGCGGACGCGGGGCTTACGGTGGCAATGCCGAGGGATTCCTTCACGGATGCCGCACTGGAGAACCTGCGGAAACTGGTGGAGGCCAAGGGCAGCCTCATCAAGAAGGCGCTGGCGGTTGACAGCCTCCCGATCGAGACGGACGGGGAGAAAGTTTCCTTCCCATGGTTTTCCGAAACAGACAGCGAATCGGCGGCCGCCTACACCCATTTCATTTCCGCCATCTGCGACATGGCAAGGAACCAGAAGCGCGTCACGGCAAAGGAAAAGCCAGCGGACAACGAAAAGTACGCATTCCGGTGCTTCCTGCTCAGGCTCGGATTCATCGGCACGGAATACAAGGGCGAGCGGAAGGTCCTGCTGAAGAACCTTTCCGGCAGCTCGGCTTTCAAGAACGGCGAACGGAGGGAGGCGGCAGGCGATGGCGAATGAGGCTTACATGAATGAATGGGGGCAGATATGTGCCGCTTACTGCAGGAAGGTAAACGCGGAGCTGCTTTTTGTAAACACAGACAACTTCGGGGTGCAGTATGAAGACGGGACTTTCCGGCATATTTACGCAGATGAACTTGTGCGGATACTGGATGGGGGTGATGCAGATGAAGTTTCCTAACAGGGAGACGGTGGAGCGCGTCCGCAGGGAGTACCCTGCGGGGACGCGGGTGGAACTGGTGCGGATGGACGATGTGCAGGCCCCGCCGATAGGGACGCGGGGAACGGTCGAGGGTGTGGATGACACGGCGAGCATCATGGTCCGCTGGGACAACGGCAGCCACCTCCATGTGGTCTACGGTGAGGACGTCTGCCGCAAACTGCCATAAAATACACAAATCCCGGCCAAAATCATTGTGTAATATATGTCTCGAATTGACTTGCTATTATCCCCTTTTAGAGCGAACATGTGTACTACCGAAAGGGAAAACACACAAAGAAAACGGAGGAAAAAAGCATGAACGAAAAGTTAGCAAGGCAGGTCGAGGAAATGAAGAAGCAGACCATCGGGGTCGAGGTGGAGATGAACAGCATCGCAAGGAGCAAAGCGGCGAAGGTCGCAGCGGACTTTTTCGGGACAGGACGCTACCAGGACACGGCAAGGCGGAACGGCTACTACACCTGGAGCGCATGGGACGCGCAGGGCAGGGAATGGAAATTCCAGAGGGACGTGAGCATCGCGGGGCCGAACAGCGAAAAGTGCGAACTGGTGACGCCGATCCTCACCTACGCGGACATGGAAACCCTGCAGGAGCTCATCCGGCAGCTACGGCACGCCGGAGCGAAGAGCGACGCGGGAAGGGGCTGCGGGGTACACATCCACATCGGGGCGAAAGGCCACACGCCGCAGAGCCTGAGAAACCTCGCCAACATCATGGCAGGCCACGAGAGCCTCATCGCGGACGCCTTAAACCTTGACCGGTGGAGGATGAACCGCTACTGCCGCACGGTTGACCCACGGTTTTTGGAGCAGGTCAACAGGAAGAAGCCTTCCACCATGGCGGCCCTTGCGGACATCTGGTACACGAGCCACGGCGCAAGCTACGGCAGGGACCAGCACTACAACGACAGCCGCTACCATATGCTGAACTACCATGCAACCTTCACCAAAGGCACGGTGGAATTCCGCCTCTTCCAATTCGACGAGCCGGGAGACGGCCGGAAGGGCGGCCTCCACGCAGGGCAGTTAAAAAGCTACATCCAGCTCTGCCTCGCGCTCAGCCAGATGGCGAAGGAAGTAAAGAGCGCAAGCCCGAAGCCGCAGCAGACCGAGAACCCGAAATACGCCATGCGGACATGGCTCCTCCGGCTGGGATTCATCGGGGACGAGTTCAAGACCGCAAGGGACATCCTCACAAAGAGGCTTGCAGGGGATGCATCCTTCCGCAGCGGAAGGGCCGCTTGAAGGGAACGCGGGAGGTAGCCTCCTGCCGCCTTGCCTGCCATGGAAAGGGCAGCAGACCGCTACGGCGGTCTTAAGGCGGTAGAAGGGTGCCCCCTTCGGAAAGGATGGATCACAAAATGGAAAAAAGATATTACATTGCTTACGGCTCAAACTTAAATGTCGGGCAGATGCGGATGCGCTGCCCTGGGGCGAGGATCATCGGGACTTCGGTGGTGGAAGGCTACCGGCTGCTGTTCAAAGGCAGCAGGACCGGCTCCTACCTCACCATCGAGCCGCAGGAGGGTGCGAGCGTACCCGTGGCGGCATGGGCGGTGACGGAGGAGGATGAGGCGGCTCTGGACCGCTACGAGGGCTTCCCTACCTTTTACTACAAAAAGGAGATGGAGCTGCCCATCAAGGGCATCAGGACCGGCAAGGTGCGTAGGCGGAAGGTTTTCGTCTACATCATGCATGAGGACCGCCCGCTTGGGCTACCGAGCAGGTCCTACATGGAGACCTGCATGGAGGGATACCGGAGGTTCGGATTCGATGAGGCATTCCTGGAGCAGGCGTATGCCGACAGCAGGGAGGAATTCCCCGGCGGATGGGGAGTAGGGGATGCCTGCTTCATGGTGACCAACAGGGAAAAGGGCTGCACGGGAAACTACACCGTGCTGGGATTCGATGGAAGGTATTTCACCCTCCAGAACAGCAGGGGCAGCCGCTACCGCGCATCCGCAGGGAGGATGTTCCGCAGCAGGGAGGAGGCGCTTGGCATCCGGGAACCTGCGGCAGAGGAGGGATTGGGATGAAAGAAACAGATAATATTGCGAGGATTTCGGTCTGCCTAAGGTGCGGGCAGGCCTACCACGGGAGGCCGGCAGTTTCGCGGGCGGACGGCAGGACGCCGCTCTGCCCGGACTGCGGCACCAGGGAGGCGCTGGAGAGCATCGGGGTGGACGGGAAGGAGCAGGATCAGATCCTTGCAGCCATCCACAGGTGCTACGGCAGGGGATGAAAATTACAAAGGCAGAGGAAGGAGCGTACAGCTATGGGAAAAAGGACAGAGGTCATCCAGGAGTGGATCGACGCAAGAAGGGAACGGGGCGAGGCTGCAACAAAGTGTATGTTTTACATCACCGTCCCGAAAGACACAGACCTTTACAAGGATGAAACCATCAAGAAAATCGAGGGCATCCTCGACCGGAACCATGTCAGCCACGGCCATGTGGATACGGTCTGCGGCGCATGGAACCTGAACCGGGACTGGATTGAGACGGGAGAGATCGACTGCATTGTGGAATTCTGCGGGGTGTACCCGGTCAGTTGGGACATGGACGATGTGGCGGAGCTTGAACGGATGGAAACCGAAGGGGAGATCATCGTGCTGGTCGACTGGATAGAGGATGGGAAGCACATCCCCAACCACTAAAACTACACAATTTCCGCTGCGGATATTTGTGCAGGTTATGATCCGAATTAGCTTGATAATATGTCCATTTAGAGCGAATATGTGTACTACCGAAAGGGAAAACACAAAAAACGGAGGGTACACACCATGAAGAAGATTGAACTTTTTGAAAGAGCCATTGCAGAGCAGGCAGCAAGCCTTAAGGATTGGGGGATCAACCCCACACTTTTCTGGGCATACCGCAACAGCATCACGGCGGGCAACGACCAGATTGATTTCAGCGAGACCATTTGGGACAGGGAAATCGGGGAGATCACAGGGACGCTTAAGGAGAACGGCATCAGCGAGTTCACGATCAGCAGCACCTTTTCAAGCCTGATACCGACCCTTGCGGAGTTTGCAAAGCACGGATTCCAGATGGCGGGGCTGACCGAGGTAAAGGCAAACCACATGGATTTCCAGACCAACGAGCGGGCGGTCATCCCGGCGATCAGGATGAAAGCAGAGGAGGTGTAGGGCATGGCGGGATTAAGAAAGCAGCGGAACAAGAACCACTGGACACTCCCCTACGCATATGCCGGACGGCAGTCAGAGGTACACGTCTGGCTGGTGGAAGAGAAGGATTCACCTTACTTTGGGAAATACCATGTGTACTGCGGGGCGGTATCGGATATTGCCGGCACCCTTGAGGAAGCGGAAGAACTGGCGCGGAGGCTTGCCCACGGAGGTGCATTATAAGGGGGTAAACCACACAATTTCCTGCGGTTATCTTTGGTACATTTATGGAGCAGATATGAGTGGATAATGTGTGCTTACAGAGGTAATATGTGTACTACCGAAAGGGAAAACACGAAAAAACGGAGGACACAAGCATGAAGAACATGAAGGAAGCGGTAAGAAGGCTGCAGAAGGACGGAGAATACAGATTCGAGGGGCTTGGCAGGGATGAGAGCCGCAGGGCAGCCACAAGGCTTGCAAAAGCAGCCATGGAGGATGACAGGAAAAACGGCATCGAGAGCAGCTTCGGCATCGCAAGGGACGCATTCGGATATTACTTTGCGGCACAGATCAACGGTTAAGGGAGGACAGGGCAGTGAAAGAATTTACCACGATTGAGAAATTACAGATGAAGGTCAGCGCCACCTACGGCAGCGTATTGAAATTTGGAAGCCACGTTCTGGTAACCGATGCGTATTACAAGGGCGGCTTCACAGCCGACATTTACGAGTTTGTGGAAACGCCGGAGAAAACGGGGCTTGGCGATATCGAATGCAGGCTGAACCACATCAGCCATGCGGAACAGACTTTCATTGACAACGGCCACGCCATTGCCTGGTGCATGGAACAGGCCGCAAAATAAAAAAGAATATTTCAAGGTGCGTAGCCGGACGGCTCTGTATCTTGTACAGATAGATTTCAGGCTTGCCACTGGCAGGCCAATTTTTATGCCATTTTCGAGGAGGTGACCGGGATGGCAATGCGGAAACTGAAAAAATACAGGCCGACAAAGTTCAAGGCGAAGGACAGCCGCTATGACAAGGATGCCGCTGATTTTGCCGTGATGTTCATCGAAAGCCTCTGCCACACCAAGGGCACATGGTCGGGGCAGCCTTTTGAACTGATCGACTGGCAGGAGCAGATCATCCGTGACATCTTCGGGACGCTCAAGCCGAACGGGTACCGCCAGTTCACTACGGCATACGTTGAGATCCCGAAAAAGCAGGGCAAGTCGGAGCTGGCGGCGGCCGTGGCGCTGCTCCTGACCTGCGGGGACGGGGAGGAGCGCGCCGAGGTGTACGGCTGTGCCGCCGACCGCCAGCAGGCCACTATCGTTTTTGATGTGGCGGCGGACATGGTGCGGATGTGTCCGGCTCTGAATAAGAGGGTGAAGATACTGGCATCGCAGAAGCGGATCATATACACGCCGACTAATTCCTTTTACCAGGTGCTTTCGGCGGAGGCGTACTCCAAGCACGGCTTCAACATCCACGGTGTGGTGTTTGACGAGCTGCACACGCAGCCGAACCGGAAGCTGTTCGACGTCATGACCAAGGGCTCCGGGGACGCCAGGATGCAGCCGCTGTATTTCCTCATCACCACGGCAGGGACGGACACCCATTCCATCTGCTATGAGACGCACCAGAAGGCGAAGGATATCTTAGAGGGGCGGAAGATCGACCCGACATTCTATCCTGTGATCTATGGCGCGGATGAGGCGGATGACTGGACGGACCCGGAGGTGTGGAAGAAAGCCAACCCCTCTTTGAACATCACGGTGGGGATAGACAAGGTGGAGGCGGCGTGTGAGTCGGCAAAGCAGAATCCGGGGGAAGAGAACAGTTTCCGGCAGCTCCGTTTAAACCAGTGGGTGAAACAGGCGGTGCGGTGGATGCCCATGGATAAGTGGGATGCCTGTGCCTTCCCGGTTTTGGAGGACGGCCTGGAGGGGCGTGTCTGCTACGGCGGGCTGGACTTATCCTCCACCACGGACATCACGGCATTCGTGCTGGTGTTCCCGCCCCTGGATGAAGAGGATAAATATTGCATCCTTCCCTATTTCTGGGTGCCGGAGGAGACACTGGAGCTGCGTGTGAGGCGCGACCATGTCCCTTACGATGTGTGGGAGCGGCAGGGGAAGCTGATGACCACGGAAGGGAACGTGGTGCATTACGGCTTTATTGAGAAATACATTGAGCGTCTTGGGGAACGGTTCAACATCCGGGAGATCGCTTTCGACCGCTGGGGCGCTGTGCAGATGGTGCAGAACCTTGAGGGCATGGGCTTCACGGTGGTCCCGTTCGGGCAGGGCTTCAAGGATATGTCCCCGCCCACCAAGGAGCTGATGAAGCTGGTGCTGGAGCAGAACATCGCCCACGGCGGGCATCCGGTCCTTAGGTGGATGATGGATAACATCTTCATCCGCACCGACCCGGCGGGCAACATCAAGGCGGACAAGGAAAAGTCCACGGAGAAGATTGACGGGGCGGTGGCCACGATCATGGGGCTTGACCGCGCCATCCGCTGCGGGAACGATGCAGGGGCTTCCGTCTATGACAGCCGGGGGCTCCTTGTTTTTTGAATTTTTACCAGTCTGTACATGGTATCTTTGGTGGTTCCTTGTATGGCTGTTTTTACAGTATCCGTTTATGATGTCTGTCGAAGGAGGTGGAAGGATGGACGAGGACGGTTTTCTTGAGCTCATCATATCAGAGCGGATGGGGATGCACCATGACAGGTTTAAAAAGGACTGCCCGCCGACGGCAGAGCAGGCCGCAGAAGCGGAGAAAGCTGACAAGGCACATGAGCTGCTGTACAGGCAGCTTACCGCAGAGCAGAGGGAGCTGCTGGAACTGTACGAGGACGGTGAAAATTCGGGTGTTGTGAAAGAGAATGAATTTTATTACCGTGCAGGCTTCCGGGACGGGATATGCCTTGACCGGCTGATCAAGGAAATGAAGGAAAAAGAGTAACAGGATACTGGCAGAAAGGCACCGTTTCGGCGGTGCCTTTCTGCTGTCCGGATATTGGAGAGGAGAGTGGTTCTATGGGATTGTTCAGCGGATTGTTCAGGGCGAGGGATGCGCCCCAGAACCGCACAGCGGGCAGCGCCTACAGCTTTTTCATGGGCGGCAGCACGAGCGGGAAAAGGGTAAACGAGCGCACATCCATGCAGATGACGGCGGTGTACTCCTGCGTCCGGATACTTTCGGAGGCGGTGGCGGGGCTGCCGCTGCATATGTACCGCTACACGGATAACGGCGGGAAGGAGAAGGCAGCGGGACATCCGCTGTATTTTTTACTCCATGACGAGCCGAACCCGGAGATGACTTCCTTCGTGTTCCGGGAAACGCTGATGACGCACCTGCTCCTTTGGGGCAACGCCTACGCACAGATCATCCGAAACGGCAAGGGGGAGGTCATCGGGCTGTACCCGCTGATGCCGGACCGGATGGCGGTCGACCGGGACAGCAGAGGGCAGCTTTATTATGAATACACGGTCAGTATGGATGATGCGCCGACCGTAAAGGGCAGCACGGTCATCCTGCCGCCCACGGAGGTGCTGCACATCCCCGGCCTGGGCTTTGACGGGCTGGTGGGCTATTCCCCCATTGCCATGGCAAAGAACGCCATCGGCATGGCGATCGCCTGCGAGGAATACGGGGCGAAGTTCTTCGCCAACGGCGCACAGCCCAGCGGCGTGCTGGAGCATCCGGGGACGCTGAAGGACCCATCAAAGGTGAGGGAGAGCTGGCAGTCAACCTTCGGCGGCAGCCACAACGCAAACAAGGTGGCAGTCTTAGAGGAGGGCATGAAATACACACCCATCTCCATTTCCCCGGAACAGGCACAGTTTCTGGAAACGAGGAAGTTCCAGATCAATGAGATCGCCCGCATCTTCCGTGTGCCTCCGCACATGGTGGGCGACCTGGATAAGAGCAGCTTCTCCAATATCGAGCAGCAGTCCTTGGAGTTTGTGAAATACACGCTTGACCCGTGGGTGTCCAGGTGGGAGCAGTCCATGGCGCGTTCCCTGCTGACAGCAGAGGAGAAAAAGAAATATTTTATGAAGTTCAACGTGGACGGCCTGCTCCGGGGCGATTACCAGAGCCGCATGAACGGGTATGCCGTGG
>CAMWJV010000097.1 GCA_947174665.1 uncultured Lachnospiraceae bacterium | reverse complement strand
TGATTGTATCTTCCCTCTGGGAAGAGAACCCTCAAACCGTGAGCGTGTGGTTTTTGGCGAAAGATCAGGAGACCGGGCAGACGAGATACGGGTTTTTAGATGAGGATCTTTCGAAGGAGCAGAAGCAGGAACTTACAGAATTCTGTAAAAATTTGGCAATAGTTTCGGATGAGGAAGAGAGAAGGGAACTGGAAGAGTGGTATCGGGAAACACCTTCGGCATTTATGGATTCAACAAATATTAATATCAAATATAACAGGAAGTACGGACATTCCTATTCCTTTAATCTCCGCATCTATGAGGGGAAGATATTTATCTGGCGGGGAAACGGAAAACAGCCTGCGCAGTATGTGACCTTCTTTGAGGACAACGGGCTGGTAGAGTGGCTGGAAAATCTCTCCCCAAATTGACAGCCAGGGTATACCCTGCAGATTGTGCTCTTGGGCAATAAACAGTAAGTGAAGCGTTACAGTTACTCAAACTGCGATGTGTAAAGCCTGTAGTAGAAGCCTTTTTCATCCATAAGCTCTCGGTGGGTGCCCTGTTCTGCGATGTTACCGTCATTGACCACAAGTATTCTGTCAGCGTTCTGAATAGTAGAGAGGCGGTGAGCTATGACAAAGCAGGTCTTACCCGCCATCAGCTCACGCATTGCGGCCTGAATCCGACGTTCTGTTCCGGTGTCCACGTTGGAGGTGGCCTCGTCAAGAATCAGCATTCTTGCGTCATACAGCATGGCACGGGCGATAGTCAGCATCTGTTTCTGACCCTTGGATATATTGCCGCCGTCCTCACTGATGACGGTGTCATAGCCTTCCGGAAGCTGCATTATATAGTGGTGTATCCTGGCCGCCTTGGCGGCTTTTACTACTTCGTCCCGGGTAGCTCCCTCTTTACCGTAGGCGATGTTCTCGTAGATGGTTCCGTTGAACAGCCAGGTATCCTGTAAAACCATGGCATAAGCCCGCCGCAGACTCTTTCGGGTCAGACTGCGGACTTCATGCCCGTCCACCCGTATCTCACCTGTGTTTACATCATAAAAGCGCATCAGCAGGTTGATGACGGTGGTTTTTCCGGCTCCTGTGGGACCAACGATGGCGATCAGCTTTCCGGCCTCCGCCCTCAGATTGAAATCGCGGAGAATCATTTTTTCCGGCACATATCCGAAGGACACGTTTTCAATTTCAACATCTCCCTTTACATCCGTAAGCGTCAGGGCATTTTCAGCATCCACGGTTTCCTCCGTCTCATCCAACAGGCGGAATACTCTTTCTGCCGCAGCAAGGGCAGAGTAAATTTCACTGACAATGTTGGCAATCTCGTTGATAGGACCCGAAAACTTCCGGGAATACAGCACAAAGGAAGAGATCTGTGCAAGGCTCACAAGGTCTTTCAAGTAGAGGATGGAGCCGAACATACCCAACAGAGCCAGCCCCAGATTGTTGATGGAGTTCATGGTGGGGCCTATGGTCATGCCGTAGTGATTTGCCCAGTAAAAGGCCTCTGATGCCTCCTGGTTTATACTTTCAAATTTGTCCAGGACAGAAGCCTCACGGGCATAAGCCAGGATGGTTTTCTGACCGGAGAACATTTCCTCCACATATCCGTTCATTTTGCCATAGGCGGCGGAACGCCGTGCGAAAAGCGGGCGTGTCTTCCTGCTCATATAGCGGGTGTAAAAAACGGACAGAGGTATGGTGATCAGTACCATCAGCGCCAGAAGCGGACTGATATATATCATCATGAACAGAGAGCCCAGGACGGTTACCAGGCTGGTCATGATCTGCACAATATCCGTGGAGATGCTGGTACTGAGCACGTCGATATCATATGACACCCGGCTGATGATATCTCCGGCGGCATGGCGGTCGAAATAATTTACGGGCAGCTTCATCAGCTTGTAAAATACGTCGGAACGCATCTGCCGGGCAATGTTTCTGCCCACATTCATCATCAGGAAGTTGATGAGCAGTGTCAGGACGGATGAGCTTATGTAAAACAGCAGCATCAGCTTTGCATAATACCAGACTTTTTCAAAATTTACTTTTCCTGCCCCTGCGGCGGCTTCATCAATGGCACGGCCCGCTAGGGAAGGCCCTACCAGCGCAAGAAGGTTGCTGCCGATACACATGATGGCAATTATGATCATCAGCGCTCTGAATCGGGTGACATAACGCCAGATGCGCAGAAGTGTTCCTTTAGCGTCACGGGGTTTTTCTTTTTTTGTATCTCGCTGGCCTTTTGGTGGCATTTTACCCTCCTGTCTGTGTTTCCTGCAGCCTTATGCCGGTTACTGTATTTCAGAATTTTTTAATATCTCAGCCATAGTTTGATGCCGCAGGTATGTTTTGTGTCTCAGGCGCTTGTCTGTGCCTCATAGATGTCCCGGTAGATGGGGCAGCTCTGCATTAAATGCTCATGGTTTCCATATCCGATAATTTTGCCCTCGTCCAGCACCAGAATGTTTGTCAGGTTCATGATAGAGCTGACTCTCTGGGCCACCATGATCAGCGTGGCATCACTTAAGTCCCGCTGTATGGATTTTCGCAGAGCAGCATCCGTCCTGTAGTCCAGAGCGCTGGAGGAGTCATCGAGAATCAGTATTTCCGGTTTGTCTGCCACAGCTCTTGCAATCAGTGTCCGCTGTTTTTGACCGCCGCTTAAGTTTGCGCCTTTAATATCGGCCATATATTCATATTTATCCTCAAGCCCTTCAACAAAATCCGCCAGATGTGCAATCTCTGCCGCATGTGCGACTTCTGTCTCCGGCACATCCCGCCCGAAGGCGATATTTTCCCGTAGAGTATCGTTGAAAATGGTATCATTCTGGAGTGCAATTCCGAATCTTCTGCGCAGGTCATCCTTCTCATAGGTGCGAACATCCCGCCCGTCTATGTAGATGCCGCCCTCATTGCAGTCATAGAAGCGCATCAGCAGATTTAAGACAGTCGTCTTTCCGCTTCCCGTGGCTCCGATGATGCCCAGGGATTCACCGTGTCCTACGGAGAAATGAATGTCTGTCAGACATTTTTCCTGCACGCCGCCCGCAAATTCCTCCGAAGGCTGATTTCCTGCATTTTCATGGTATGCAAAGCTCACATGGTCAAACACAATGTGGGCATCCGTATCAAGGCGTTCCTCCTCACGGAAGGGAAGTACCGGCTGATCGTCCTCAGCGTCCAGAATAAGTCTGATGCGGTCTGCGGAGGCAGTTGCCTTGGACATCATCATGAAGATGCGGTTCAGGCCCATAACGCCCTGCAGGATCATGTTAAAATATGTCAGAAAAGCCAGAATGACACCGGGTTCAATTGCGCCGCTGTTGACCCGCCGGGCGCCTACGATAACCACCAGGGTAAGACCAATGTTCAAAAACAGCTGCATGATGGGGCCGGGCATTGCCATAGTTACACCCGCCCTGATGTCGGCGTTTGTCATGTTACGGTTTACGGTATCAAACCGCTTTTTCTCGTATTCTTCCTTGGAGAGGGCCTTGACAACACGGATTCCCGTTATGTTTTCCCGCATGACCCGGACAATGCCGTCCACACTCTTCTGTACCTTGTCATACAGCGGAATGCCGTGCCGGGTCACTGTGTAGATGATGACGCCCAAAACGGGAACCATAATGCAAAGGATACCTGACAGGGCGGGATCCATAGTCATGGTGACAATAATGCCGCCAAGCAGCATAACCGGGGCGCGAATGCCCATAGCCTGCAGGGAGACAATGAAATTTTGTACGTTGTAGGAGTCGGAGGTCATGCGTGAGGTCAGGGAGGGAAGCCCGAACCGGTCAAACTGTGTGCCGGACAGGTTTATGGTCTTTTGAAACAGGTCATGCCGCAGGCTGCGGATACAGTCCCGCCCGGTGGCACATGCCCGGTGATTGGCCTGGATGTTCAGGGTGCGTACCAGAAAGGCGGCTCCGATCATGGCAAGTCCCCAGGCGAAGACCATCAGGACCTTTTTTGTGGGCACCACATCATCGATAATATGCTCCAATATATAAGGAATCATCAGTTCACCCAGTGCGGCCAGGGTTTTCAGCGATACGCCGCCGATGATCCGCTTCCAGTGTCTCTTCATGTAATGAAGTATCAGGCGCATAGTCCGTCTCCTTTCCCTGAAAATTGCAACAGCCATTCAGTTCCGGGCTGCAGCACGCTTCCGGAAAGTTCTGAACAGCTATAAAAAATTATAGGTTAACCGGGAAAAAAAGTCAAGAAAGCAGATAGCCATAAAAGTCTTCTTGACAAACTATCTGCATTTGCAATACAATCACTACATAACCAAAGACTGTGAAGAGGGCTAGTACAGACTTGGGAAGCATTCCAGAGAGAGGACGTGGCGCGGCGGCTGTGCGGAGCATGGCGGCAGGCGTGGCTGAGAGGTCCTTATGCGGAGGGTTTGGAACCTGCCTCGGAGTCCCGTGCGAAATGTGAATCTAAGATTTCTGTTTATGAATGGAATGGCGCGTGTGCCAACGGGTCACATGAAGTGCGGCGTATGTCGGCGTTAGCGGCGAAAGAGATGGATGCCCGTGTGCATAGCACAACGGTGTCAATTAGGGTGGTACCGCCGGATTTCCGGTCCCTTTGTGGAACGGAAATCCGGCGTTTTGCGCGCATCAGCAGAGCCGGGGAACTTAGACACTGCCGTCCGTGCTTGCACGGAGAGGCAGAGAATAAGTTTTCCGGCGAGCAACGCGACCGAGGAACGACGGAGTCGTTTCGAGGCTGCTGATGAGAAAGCAGAGTCAAGGAGGTTAAAGGAGGCTAAAATGGGAAAAGAAGGAAAAGACACAGCAAACAAAATGGTGCAGGAGATTACCTCAATGGAGACAGACTTCGCCCAGTGGTATACGGACGTGGTGAAAAAAGCTGAGCTTTGCGATTACACATCCGTCAAGGGCTGTATGGTGATCAAGCCTGCGGGGTATGCAATCTGGGAGCTTATGCAAAAGCAGATGGATGCCATGTTTAAGGAGACAGGGGTAGAAAATGTATACCTGCCCATGTTCATTCCCGAATCCCTGCTGGAGAAGGAAAAGGATCATGTGGAAGGCTTTGCCCCTGAGGTGGCATGGGTGACCCACGGCGGTCTGCAGCCTCTGCAGGAACGCCTTTGCGTTCGCCCTACCTCGGAGACTCTGTTCTGCGATTTTTATAAGAACGATATTCATTCCTACAGAGACCTTCCCAAGGTCTATAACCAGTGGTGCTCCGTAGTTCGCTGGGAGAAGGAGACCAGACCTTTTCTGCGCTCCAGAGAGTTTTTGTGGCAGGAGGGCCACACCGCTCATGCCACTGCGGAGGAGGCGGAGGAGAGGACCATTCAGATGTTGAATCTGTACGCTGACTTCTGTGAACAGGTCCTTGCGATTCCTGTTATAAAGGGGCAGAAAACGGATAAGGAGAAGTTTGCGGGTGCCAGGGCGACTTACAGTATCGAGGCTCTGATGCATGACGGGAAAGCTTTGCAGTCCGCCACCAGCCATAATTTCGGAGATGGCTTTGCGAGGGCCTTTGGCGTTCAGTTTGCAGATAAGGACAATACCCTGAAATATGTACACCAGACTTCCTGGGGCGCAACGACCCGCCTGATAGGTGCGATCATCATGGTACACGGAGATGACGAGGGGCTTGTGCTGCCTCCCAGAGTGGCTCCTGTCCAGGTGTGCATCATCCCCATCCAGCAGAAAAAGGAGGGGGTTTTGGATAAGGCCTATGAGCTTCGGGACATTTTAAAGAAGAATTTCCGTGTGAAAGTGGATGACAGCGAAAAGTCTCCCGGCTACAAGTTTGCCGAGGCTGAGATGCGCGGCTATCCTATCCGTGTGGAGATTGGCCCCAAGGATATTGAGGCGGGCAAATGCGTTATCTGCAGGCGCGACACAAGGGAGAAGATTGAGGTTGCTCTGGAGGAGCTGGAGGCTGAGGCAGGCCGGCTGATGGAGACAATCCAGAAGGAGATGCTGGAGAGAGCCGGAAAGCACATGGAGGAGCACACTTATACCGCCGGCAATATGGAGGAATTTGAGAGGCTGTTCACCGAGAAGTCCGGTTTTGTGAAGGCTATGTGGTGTGGTGAGCGGGAATGCGAGGACAAAATTAAGGAAAAACTTGCTGTCACCAGCCGCAATATACCCTTTCAGCAGGAACACATTGCAGACACCTGTGTCTGCTGCGGCAGGCCTGCTAAGAAGATGGTATGCTGGGGCAGGGCATATTAAAACAGGGAGGATGAGTTTATGCTGAATCAGATTTTTCCCATTCAGGTGCAGGGTTCGCTGCCTGATGCCAGACTGATCACATATATTCAGGATCATTATGAGGAAATTAATATTGACACGCGCCCTCTTGTGCTGATCTGCCCCGGCGGAGCTTATGCCTATACCTCCGTCAGGGAGGGAGAGGCCCTTGCCATGCAGTTTTTGGCAATGGGATGCCATGCGGCGGTACTGAAATATTCCTGTGCTCCGGCACGGTATCCCGTGGCGCTGACGGAGCTTGCCTCTGCTATGATGCTTATTCGGGAGCATGAGGCTGAGTGGCATGTAGCACCTGAAGGAGTGATTGTTTTGGGCTGCTCTGCAGGCGGACACCTGGCGGCAAGCCTGGGAACATTGTGGAAAGAAGACTTTTTGGCAACGGCGTTGGATATACAAGGGGATGAGCAGAGAAAACTGCGCCCGGACGGCATGATTCTCTGTTATCCTGTCATTACCTCAGGAGAATTTGCCCACAGGGGCTCCTTTGAAAACCTGCTGGGTCCGGAGGAGGGAGAGCCGGGGCGTCTGGCAGATGCGGGCAGTCTTCTGTCGAAGCTTTCTCTGGAGACGAGAGTAGCGGAAGAGACACCCCCTGCCTTTATCTGGCATACTCTCACAGATGGTTCTGTGCCGGTGGAAAACTCACTGTCTCTGGTAAGTGCGCTGCGCAAGGCAGGCGTTGCCGCGGAGTTTCATATGTATCCGGTGGGAGGGCATGGTCTGGGCCTTGCCAATCGATTGACCCAGAGCCGGGACGGCAGTGCAATTCAGGAGGAATGTACTACGTGGATTTCCCTGGTGCGCACCTGGATTGAGAGCAGATATGTGAAGGGCGGCGGGGAACTGTAATCACAAGGAGATGCGGATGAATTACATCGTATTGGATCTGGAGTGGAACCAGAGTGTAAATGACACTGATGAAATACCGAAACTTGCCTTTGAAATCATTGAAATAGGGGCTGTCATGTTAAATGACGCATATGTCATGGTGCATGAATTCAGCCGCCTCGTCAAGCCGGAGGTGTATCACGAGATGAATCAGATTACAAGTAAACTGATTCATCTGCAGATGCAGGAACTTCAGAGTGGAGCCCCTTTTACGGAGGTAGCGGAGGATTTTCTGAAGTGGTGCGGTTCAGGGGAGTATATTTTCTGCACATGGGGCAGCATGGATCTGACGGAGTTCCAGAAAAATATGCAGTTTTATGACATGACACCGCTGTCAGATGGGCCGATAGCCTTTCTGGATGTGCAGAAGCTGTTCAGTCTGGCCTTTGAAGATGGAAAATCAAGGCGTGCTTTGGAGTACGCAGTGGACAAGCTGGGAATAGAAAAGGACATTCCCTTTCACAGGGCATTCAGCGATGCCTATTATACGGCAAAGCTGCTGAAGGCGATTGCGGAGCAGCATGGGGATGTCATGAAATATATTTCTTATGACTTGTTTCACCTGCCCGGCAGCAGAAAGCAGGAGATTAAGGTTCAGTTTGGGAATTATGCAAAGTATATTTCCAGAGAATTTGACAGCAAGGAAGATGCCCTGGCAGATGGCGAGGTTGTATCCAGCAAGTGTTATTTATGCCACAGAAACCTGAAAAAGAAGTTGAAGTGGTTTACGCCTAACGGGAGACATTATTATTGCCTGGCATACTGTGAGAAACATGGGTATCTGAAAGCAAAGATCAGAGTACGCAGATCGGAGAGCGGGAAGGTCTATATCGTAAAGACCACCAAGCTTATATCCCAGGAAGATGCAGCCAAACTGAAAAACCGCTGCGCTCAGGTGAAGAGACAGAATACGAAGCACAGAGGAACTACGTGATTATTTTAGAGGCTATAAATATGTGGAGAAGAAAGATTTTTTCTATTGTCTGTTTGTTGGCCGGTCTGGTACTGATGTGGCTGGGAGCAAAAGGCAACATATGGCCGGGCGACAAAGTACAGTCTGACGAATTGCAGGAAATGGACAATAGGGCATCCGTATCATCAGAAGATTTTGATATCCTGGGGAATACGATTTTACAGGTTTTTACTGACCAGGGCGGCACTGCTGAGGTGGAACAGGTTCGTTGGGGCTCGGAGGAGCTGCCGGACCGCCTTTGGGAGCAGATGGAACAGTGGCGGGAGGATTATGCAGATAAGCCGTTTAAGTATGCAGGGTATATTGAACTGCTGGGAGAGCCGTCCGGCAAAGAGGAGGAAGGCTTTCTGCGGGAATATGCCACGGTGCAGTACCTGGATTTTCAGGAGACCTTTCTGGTGACGGATGAGGGAATCTATGAGATCCGCTCCCGGGGAGATCATGATACCTGGCAATCCTGTATGCAGGAACTGCTGTGCAGCGTTCCGCAATGGCAGATTACCGGAGAAGAAGCAGAGCAATACGTCCATGAGATAGATTTTGAGTGGCGTGAGCGGTACAATATGAATCCGCCCGCCAATCGGTTGGGCCTTTGGTATCAGGGGATAGAGTTTTCGTTTTACGACGAGACGTTGAGGCTGCTGGCGTACCGCTCCGGCAGGGGTGATGAGGCTGAGCAGGAAGCTGTTTCCGGCAGGGAGTGCCTGTGGTTTAAGCAGATGAGGAACGGTCAGGAGGAAGAGTGGAGGATATGTACCACGGAGGCTCTGCCTGTTGCAGAAACTTACAGGGAGCTGCGGGAATATCTGCAGGGCCTGTATCCGGACATGCGGGACTGTGAAATATATACCCAGGAGGAAGGGGAGTACACTTCGGAGCCCCTTATCGGATTGCTCACAAATGAGGCGGAGTATGGGTATTACTGCCAGGAGGGACAATGGTATCAGATCTGTATTAAGGGAGGGCCTGAACAAAGCGGGGATTCTTATTACCACCTGAGTGTTTCCGATCCTTGTTATGACCGGAAATATTCTTATTTAGCTTCTTATTGGTATCTTGTCTCGGCCCGGGGAAATGTCACGGAGAGAGACTTGATACGAAACAGCAGCTATTTCGAGGAAGAGATCAGTCCGGGACAGACCTTTTCTTTTGACTGCAGAGTAAAAGAGATAAATTGGGGGGAATTATTTACCGACCTTATTTATGAGGTTGCGGTATCGATTCCGGGAGAGGAAGAGCCCTTTCAGATTTTCGATGTATACTCTACCAAACAGGGGCCTTTTTCTTTTGAGGACTTCAACGCGGACGGTTTTCTGGATCTGCGCGTGGACTATTACTATGGGGCCAACGGAGGAACTGCATCGCACTATATCTGGAGCCCTTCCGGAGAAAAATTTGTGGAGGGGCCGGAAGAACTGGAATATTATGGAATGTACGGCATTGACCAGGAAAAGAGGCAGTTGTCCATCCATTATCATGGCTCTGCCATATCCGGGGCGGAGGCCCTCTATCAGTGGTCGGGAGAGATGGACTGGGAGCTGATCCGATATTTTGATTATGAGGATGTATATGATTATGAAAAACTTGAATATATAGGGATGCAGATAGACATTCGCAGCTATGAGAACGGACAGGAGAAGATTCTTTCGGATTATCTCTATCCGATGGATGAATATACGAATGTCTTCTGGGTAATCTATTGTCTGGACTTTGTCTGGGAGCAGGAGATGGTGCTGGACGGGCAGGAAGGAACCTGCATCCTGCGGTACGCCCAGGAGAAGGAAGAGCTTGAATATCTGGATTATATCTTCCTGTTTCGGGAGGACACCTATCTGATCTGTACACTGGAAGGAGAGGCTCCGGCAGCGTATGCGGATATTATCTGGAATAAGGAAGCGCAGCAGCTGGTGGTAGAGTATGTGGATGGTACAGCTCAATGTTATCAATGGAATGGAGAGGAACTGTTATTTAATAGTCAAAGTCTCTGAACCGGTTCGGGCGCTTTGGCTTCTTCTTATTTCTGCGCAAGTTCCGGCGTCTGCCTCCGAAAGAAAACTGATAGTTTTTCAGGATTGCCCGGATCAGACAAAAGATGAAAAATGCCGCAGCAATGCCCGCAAGCACGGTCAGCACCCGCACAATATTGATAAAGATCACGGATTTGCCGGTGCCTTCCTCTTTTTTCGTGTCCTTGCTGTCATTCGGCAGTTCATTAAATATATAAGTTTCATTGTCCTCTTTGACAAAATCAACGCGGACGGAGCCGATGTTTACGCCATGATAGGTGTAGGTAATAACGGCTGCATGGTTTTCGCTGTTTGTCTCGTAGGTAGTTGTGGAATCAGTGTCATCCAGAGAGGCAGTCCGGGGCAGGACAATATAGTCATCTCTATTCAGCGCCAGCAGAGGCCTGGAGTTGCCGAATATGTCATTGCCTCCGTAGAACATGCTGGAATCATCCATATTATACTTGGTCTCTGCCTGTGAGACGTTGATCTTGTCAAAGTTGCTGAAACCGTAATTGAAAAGAGCTATGGTATCTTCATACTGCATGGGGGATTCATCCCGCATGACGACGCATATCAGCCGCATACCGTCCTTTTCGGCGCAGGACACAAGACAGTATCTTGCAGCATTGGTGTAACCGGTCTTGCAGCCCACGATGTTTTCGTAGGCATAGGTGCCGCCGGGAATGATCTGCATGTTGTTGTTTTCAAGCTTTGTCACCGGAATGGTATCGGAGGCCGGTATTTCCAGACGTCTCGTCAGTGTAATCTTGCACAGCATTTCATTTGCAAAAAAAGCGCGGCCGATCATTGCCAGGTCATATGCCGTGGTATAATGATTCTCGTCGGGAAGGCCGTTGGGGTTTACAAAGTTTGAGTTCAGGCAGCCCAGTTCCCCGGCCCGATCATTCATCATTCCAGCGAAAACGCTCCAGTCTGTGGTCTTCGTAATATGTTCAGCCACTGCAAAAGACACTTCGTTTGCAGAGCGGATCAGGATGGCATTCAGGCACTGATCCATGGTCAGCTGTTGTCCCACATCCATGGCGATGTGGTTGCTGTCTCTGGGAGTGTCGAAAACCGCATCATGAGAAAAGGTGACAATCTCGTCCAGAGAGCACTGCTCCGTGGCGATCAGAGTAGTTAATATTTTGGTGGTGCTGGCAGGATACTCCCGCTGGTGAATATTTTTGGAGTACAGGATGGTTCCTGTGTCAACTTCCATAAGAATGGCGGATTCGGCAGTTACTACAGGGCCGGTTGGCCAGTTCGGCACTTCATTGGACTGGACAGTCATGGCGCGTTGGAGCGCTATTCGCTCATCCAGAGTCAGTTCATCCGCACAGGCAGAGATTCCCTGGGAAAGGAACAGACTGCAGGCGCAGGTGAAGGCGGTCAAAAAGGCAGTATATCGTTTTTTGATTTTTCCTGTGTTAAAATATCCAAAATGTGTCATGAAGCTACCTCGCAAGGGTATTATAGCAGAGATAAACCTGCTTTGCCAGATAAGTCTTTTATTTTATGAATTTTTAAGGTATAATGACTCTGCGTCAATATCACTGCAGTCGGAGGAGTGCTATGAGACTGAAAAATATTACAGGCTCCAGAGAGGTCGTCGCCGGGAGTCCTTATGTTGTGCAGGAGGCAGTGCAGCAGTCCTGCCCCGGCACATGGAAGGAAATCTTTGGAAATGACAATCCGATTTTTATTGAAATCGGTATGGGAAAAGGAAAGTTTATACATACTATGGCTAAGGAGCATCCTGAGAACAATTATGTGGGGATTGAAAAGTATTCCAGCGTTCTGCTGCGGGCAATCCAGAAGATGGAGCAGGAGGAACTGCCAAACCTGAAGTTTCTTCGCATGGATGCGGAGAATATCGATAAGGTATTCGGCCACGGGGAGGTTGACAGGATTTATCTGAACTTTTCGGACCCCTGGCCCAAGGACAGGCATGCCAAAAGAAGGCTTCCCTCAAGAGAATTCCTCGGGCGCTATGACCTAATCCTGAAGCAGGGCGGCAGGCTTGAGTTCAAGACCGACAACAGGAAGCTGTTTGATTTTGCGGTGGAGGAGCTGGAGCCGGCCGGCTGGAAGGCGGAGGTGATCACCTACGATCTGCACGGAGACGGAAAATTAATGGCGGGAAATGTCATGACGGAGTATGAGGAAAAGTTTTCCGCCATGGGAAATCCTATCTGTAAATACATTATATACCGTAACAGTTCAGCCATGAAATGATTTACAAGCTGTGTGTGGGTGCTTGCACACTAAGCACTGATTGTAAATCATTTTATGAGCGGAGCGCCCTCATATGAAATAAAAGATGAGCCGCAAGGCGGTGTCGGATGCGTAGCAGACGCTTTTATTGAATATGAGGGCTGAACTGTTACCGTGTACCAGTGGGGACATTTGCCATGAAATGATTTACAAGCTGTGCACAGTGTTGGAAGTGCAGGGATAAAAGGGATAAAGGAGAAGGTTTAGGCTTAGGATGAAAAAAGAAGCGTTTATTTATGAAGGAAAAAGAATTTTAATCAGTATTTTGGGCGCATTTCTCTATGCGGTGGGGATTAATCTCTTTATGGTGCCGTCGGGGCTGTACACCGGCGGGCTGATGGGTATCAGTCAGGTGATCCGTACCGTGTTGGCAGATTTGTTCCACCTGGATTTCAGCAGCTTTGACATAGCGGGTATTATTTACTACATCATGAATATCCCTATCTTTATTGTGGCATTCACGCGGATAGGAAGGATGTTTTTTGCAAAGACGGTGCTGGCGGTTTCGGCAATGACCGTTTTTATGTCCGTCATTCCCGTGGGAGCGGCGGTGGATGATGTGATGGCTTCCTGCGTAGTGGGCGGCATCATTTCCGGTGCCGGTGTGGGAATCATGCTCCGCATGGGTTCCTCCGGCGGAGGTATGGATGTCATCGGCGTACTGCTGACCAAGTGGAGGAGGGATTTCAGTGTTGGAAAGGTGAGCCTGTTGGTAAACATGGTACTGTACGGCACCTGCCTTTTCCTCTTTGATGTGGATGTGGTGCTTTATTCCGTCATCTATGCTGCGGTATACTCCGTTGCCATGGACCGGATGCACACTCAGAATATTAATGTGGAGGTCAACGTTATCACAAAAGCGGATACCACGGCCATGGAGAAGGAGATTTTCAACGAGGTCGGCAGGGGGATTACCAAGTGGTCCGCCCTGGGGGCATATACCTATGACCGTTCCCACGTCCTGTATATTCTGCTTTCCAAGTACGAGGTGAACCGGCTGAAAAGCATCATTCACAAGCATGACCCCAACGCATTTATTGTGGTAAACGAAGGGGTCAGCGTGGACGGAAATTATTTGAAGAAGCTGTAAACATTTATGAAAATATAAACTGTACTTTATTTCATCGTCATTTTGTGCTGTCAATTAATTTGAAGAGATTCTGGCAAGTAAAATCAAGAAAAAAATTTTTGGATTCTGTATGATTATCACAGAGCAGTTGGAAAGGAAGATGACAGGAAGTGAGCGAATGGTACAGGCAGGTACAGAAAATGGTGGAGGAGGTTGACGAATGTATCCGGCAGCGAAGCGATGAGAAAATGACGCTTTCCTGCCTTTCTCAAAAATTCGGGTATTCGGAATTTTATGTCTCCAGGAAGTTCCGGGAATTGTCAGGAATGAGATTTCGCGATTATCTGCTGCACCGGAAACTGGCCTTTGCGCTGAAGGAAGTGAGGGATACAAAAAGAGGTCTTTTGGAAATTGCTCTGGATTACGGCTTTTCTTCTCATGAAGCGTTTACGCGGGCCTTCAAAAAAGCATATGGCATTACGCCCAGTGAATACC